>JAAAOB010000127.1 GCA_009909035.1 Bacteroidota bacterium | reverse complement strand
ATTTTTTCTGCAGGCCAAGCGTCACGGCGTGCACTCCGCCTTTCGCGCCTACATCTTCACCAAAAACAAGAAGCCGGTCATTGATTTCCAGCTCGTGCTCCAACGTTTTCCGAATCGATTCCACAATATTGATCCGCTGCTTACTCTCTTCCGGTTCGGTGCTGCCATTCGGAAAGCTGTGGCCCAACGCCATCAGTCCGCCCACTTTCTGTACTTCATCTCCCTCTTCAAAACGGGTCTTTAAAAGCGTTGAAACTTCTGGCTCGGGACGACTCCAGGCGTTTTCTGCCGATTGTTGCACCTCTTTTTTACACTTTTCCTCGAGTTTATTCCACTCTTTTTCGGTCATACCGTTAGAGAGCATGTAGCTCCGGAGTTTCTGAAGAGGATCCTGCTCTCTCTCCTCCTCAATCAGTTCATTATCCTTGTAAGCCTGATTATCCTGGTAAGAATGTCCATTCAACCTCGGCACCTTAAGACGTAATAGTACCGGGCCTTTTCGGTCTCGCACGTATCCAACGGCCTTATCAATCAGTTCTGGAGTCTCATGCGGATCGGTACCGTCGCCATTGAATATCCTGAGATTTTTAAAAGAGTAGAGATTATTGGCGATATTCCCACCAGGGGTCTGAAACTCACTCTCAACGGAAATTCCGTATCCATTATCCTCAATAAAAAATAGAACCGGCAGGTTCAGGGTGGTGGCCATCGTGACTGCCGACCAAAATCCATTCGTTGCAACTGAGCCGTCCCCTCCCAGTATGACGGAGATGGCTCTCTCGTACTTTTCATCCTCAAGGGTTTCTGCCGAGAGTTGGATAGCCTGTGCATAACCGGCCGCCGGCGTATATTGTGAACCCACATCGCCCGCCATGGGGAGCACCATGGGTGACCCGTTACCCGGCAGGTTGCAGACCACCCCGATATCCCTGCCATCCGAATATCCGCCCGACTTCGCCATGTCGGATGCGATGGCATCTTCTGGTGTAAACCCGAGTGCAAGCATCAGCGGACGGGAGCGATAATATGCGCTCGCTGCATCATAAGGGTGTGTCAGGTGCATTCCCAGCAAAATCTGGGCGAGCTCATGTCCCCTGGCTGAAAATTGATAAAGTACTTTTTTATCGGGAACAAGCTCATTCTCCTCCAGCTCATCAATGGCCCTGGAGGTTAACATCAGTTCCGAGACACGTTCCCAATCGATATCAACCGTACGGTTCTTTTCTGCCATCAAGCAAAATTTCTTTAGGATTTTTGGATAGAATAAATTTCTCTGAAGCTCTCTTCGAAGTGGCTCATCTCATCATCCGTGCCGATGGTGATTCGAATACAATTCGGGAGCCCAAAAGCGTTGACGCGGCGAAGTATCACACCGCTTTCAAGCATTCTTTGAGTAAACTCAACGGCTTCCTCTTCACTTTCAAGAATCATAAGTACTGAGTTGGAGATCGAATCGGCGTACCGTATATGGTGTGAGTCAAAAAAGCCTGTAATTCGGTTGATGCCTTTTTTTACTGTCTCCACGCTCCTTTCAATAAAATCCTGATCATCCATGGCGGCAAAAGCAGCAAACTGAGCTGTTGTGGTAGGTTCAAATGTGAGTTTGGTTTTCAGCATTTCTGTGATCAGGCGCTCATCCGCAAAACCGTAACCGATTCGAAAACCCGCCAAGCCATACGCCTTGGAGAAAGTACGTAGAACGATCACGTTTTCAGGCCGGTTTTCAAGTGCATTCGGATAGTCACTCACTGATCGTGCATATTCAAAATAAGCCTCATCCATGACCAGTAGAACATGTTCCGGAAGGCCCTTCAATAGCTTGCCATACTCATTTTTGTTAATGTAGGTACCGGTGGGATTATTTGGATTTGCGATATAGATCATCTTTGTGTTTTCATCTACCGTATCAAGTATTGTGTCGATATCAAACCGGTAGTCTGAAGTAACGGGCACTTTTTTTAAATTTATTCCCCGAACTCCTGCCTGCACAAAGAATCCCACAAAGGTAGCATCCGCAGTTACGGCATTTTCACCGTTCTTAAAAAAAGTTTTACAAAGGATGGATATGATGCTTTCCGAACCGGCAGCGAGAATGACTTCTTCCTCTTTTACACCGTGTTTGTCGGCTATTTTTTTTCGAAGCTCTCCAGCAATCGGGTCGGGATAATCCTGAATCTGCTGTAATGCACGGAGCACCGCATCTTTGACCACCGGACTACATCCAAGGCGGTTTTCGTTCGAAGCGAGTTTCGATATTCGATTCAGTCTATACTCCTTTTTTACCTCCGAAATGGTTTTACCGGCAACATATGGCTTTAACTCTTGTATGTTACGTGGGAGAAGTTGTTCTAAATCCATAGGGTTATGCCGTGGTTGTTAACTAAAAGGCCGGTAGTCTTGCCTACAAGAATATAAAAATCGTGGTAAACAGAAGCGCTTTCAAGTTTTATTCTTAACTGAATGATATCAGCTCTGTATCTATTTTTTTACCTTATGCAAAGTCAGAAAATAAAGTTCCTATGAAGAAAAATATTATTGTAACAGGTGCAAGCCGGGGTATCGGTTTTGAAACAGTTACCTATTTGGCAAATCGGGATTGTGAGTTGCTCGCGATCGCCCGGTCCGAAGATCATTTATCTGAACTAAAGCAAAAGAACCCCGATGCCATCCGCACCCTTGCGTTGGACATCACTAAGAAAGAAGCACCTAAAACCCTTTCTGACTATTTGGTAGAAAGCCAGATCAGCCTTGATGGTGTAATCCATAACGCCGGTGCGTTGGTAAATAAGCCGTTTATGGAGTTAACCGATGAAGATTGGGATCTTCAGCTATCTGTCAACTTAATGGCTCCGGTTCGCCTCACGCGCGCCTTGGTTCCCCATATGAATGAGGATGCCCATATCCTGAACATCAGCAGCATGGGTGGATTTCAGGGCAGCGACAAATTTCCGGGCCTGAGTGCTTATAGCTGCTCAAAAGGTGCCCTTTCGATATTGACTGAATGCCTGGCAGTTGAGCTCAAAGAGTATACTATAACTTCAAACTGTCTCTGTCTCGGTGCGGTTGATACAGAAATGCTTCAAGATGCATTTCCGGGCATTGAGGCTCCTCTTAAACCTGAGGAGATGGCTCAGTTTATAGGAAACTACTTTTTGACCGCTTCAAAATTTATGAACGGACAGATCATACCGGTTGCGCTGCAGTCACCCGGTTAATCATAATTCAAATTGCTCATGATCTCATTTAATAAGATTCTCCTTGCAACCCTGCTTTCTCTATTTCTGATTTTAGCCAACGATACCCAAACTCATGCTCAAAGTGCTGAAGTAATCGGTGGAAATATGCTGAACGGAGCCGTAACCGGAACCATCCTTGGGGCTGCAACCATGGGGCTTCAGGATAACACCGACTTTGCACCTCTTCGAATAGGCCTCGGAGCCGGCATTATCGCAGGTACGGGCATCGCTATTTACGATATCGGAACGCTTCCGAAGGGTCAGCAGATGTATATATCGGGCCTTTTTAACGACGGCACAAACTCCTCCATCCTGATCCTCCTTGATACCGTCTATGGTGCCGCAGTGGGAGCTGCACTTGGATCTGCTTTCATGCTGGTGACCAATGAGCCATTGGTTGAGGGTCTTCAATATGGAAGCAGCCTTGGAGCCTGGTCTGGTTTTGCAGTTGGCCTTTTCGACAGTTTTTTCTTTGCGGAAAGAAACAGGGATTTTATCAGCAGCAAGTGGACAGATAACGGGCTTTTCAGTTATCAGAACAAACGAATTTCACTTTCACTGATTGAACCCACTCTCCACAATGAGGTTCAGTTTCATGATGGAAAATTAGGCTTAAACACCTCTCCTGCTATTCAGGTTATCTCTTTTCGAACTTCCTTCTAAACTGACATCTACCTGTTGCCTTCTTGCACTTTAGAGGTGGCAAGGCTCTTCAACAGCTCCTTCACCGTGTTTACATGCCCCGAGAGTGACGGGTTGATACCGTCACTCAGATAGTACCAGGCCTCCGGCGGATTTCCCATCCGGTGTCCCAAAGGATCCACAATAAAACCGCGTTTTCCGGTAATAACATCCCGAATCGCCGCCAGATCTTGGCCGTTGATTTCAAAATCAAACAGTTCCATCTCATCCAACAGGCCTGGAATGATAGGTGGGGGCGTGATCCAAACAGGTGGATTTTCCGTTACCGTAGCGATGGCGTCCTCAATGGTGGATAGATTTTCCCACGTCTCAGATAGGGGAAGCAACGTTCGATTCTGAGTGAAATTTGGGCGAATGGCATCAAACATTCCCAGGTTCACAATTACCCAGTCAGGTTCATGGGAAAGCACATCACGATCCATTCTCCGTAGAGCTTCCGATGTCGTATTGTAGGATAACCCGGAGTTGATAAAGGTAAAATCGGCATCTTCTACAGCAACCTCCATTACGGTTGAGAATATCTCAAACCAGCTTTGCAAATCATCTGTAGATGAGTCTCCAAATGCAACAACAGTGTCATTGTTTCCAAAGGGAAGCTGATCAATCCAATCGAGTACGTCTTCCTCCTTCAGGAGTTCAAGTGCCGCTTCCCGTGCATTTTCCCGGTACATACCGCGCAGTTTTTGCAGCTCCTCGATAGATAGCCCCATCAATTGAGCTGTAGCCGCTTCATTTTTAATACCGGGTAAGAGAGGAAAGTGTTTTTCAAGATTCAGAAACTGAAGCAGATACTTTTCAAGTGCTTCCTTTTCCTCTTCAGTCGCTTTCAATGTATTCATCAATATTTCTTATCTGTTTAAAAGATTTTCAGCGAGATTTGGCAGACCGATGGCAGCTCTCTGTTGAATGTGCTCCCACCCCGAATCTAAATGGACCTCAGGTTCGGACGGATCAACAAGGAATTTCGGTATAGTTTCGTCAGTATAGTGTATCAGGCTGGCAGCGGGATAAACGGTCAGAGATGTTCCGACGACGATTAATGTATCGGCGTCCATCATCACGTCGATAGCTTTTTCCATCATCGGTACTGCTTCACCAAACCACACCACATTGGGCCGCAATTGAGTACCGTCTTCGGCCAAATCCCCCGGTTTGATAGGCTTTGTACCGATCTCCACAACGAGAGTCGGGTCGCTCTCACTCCTGGCCTCGCTCAAGAGTCCGTGCAGGTGGATCACTTTTGATGAACCGGCTCTCTCATGCAGGTTATCTACATTTTGTGTAACGATCGTCACATCATAAAAACGCTCCAGATCAGCCAAAGCGTAATGGGCGGAATTGGGTTCTACATCGTCCAGTTGTTTACGCCGTCTATTGTAAAACTCAAGAACTTTCTCTCTGTCCTTTTGCCAGCCGTGTACTGAGGCTACTTCTTCAATATTATAACCTTCCCAAAGCCCGCCAGACCCCCTGAAGGTTGCCAATCCGCTGTCTGCACTGATTCCTGATCCGGAAAGTACGACGATATGATTCAAACCATTAGGATTTGTTTTTCACAAATTTTAGCCAGTTGCTGTCTTCTCCATATTCATCAAGGACGGATGCCGATTCCGCAAATGAATAGGTGGCAAACAGTGATTCAATTTCAGCACGGATATTTTTAATGCTATTTGAAATCATCTCACTGTTATAACCACTTTCACCCAGTCGAATCGTCATCTCCATGGAGACCATTCTTCCAATAGCACGTCCGAGCTGAACAAGTTTCCGCTGAGCCATCTTATAATTCACTTCAAAATCAAGAAGATCTTTAAAATACTCAGAGGAGTGCTTTGTAAGTGAGTAATCTTTGAGGAAATTGTAGAGGTTTGTCTCTTTGGATTTCCTCATGAGCTTTAGAATGGATTCAGAGATTTGCTGATAGAGAATATCGTTTGAGCCCTCAAATATTTGAAACGGCCTGCTGTCGACCAACGAACGCCCGGCGATGTGATCGAGCCTGTAACCTTTCGCTCCCACCAGTTGCATCAATGACTGCGATGCCTCATGCATGTAGTCTGTCACAACGCTCTTAATGGAGTTGGCTGCGACATCCATTCTGGATGTATTTTGATCAAGCGGAACATTTGTGCTTGTGAAATAGCTCATGGCTGAACTTATCGTAAAGTACGACTGCAGTTTCGACAACCTTTCCTTTACCTGATCATATTTGAACAGGTTGATACCACCCACCAGCCTGTTTTTACAGTGCAACAGGGCTTCATCCATCATTCTCTTTAGATGTCCCGTACTCATACCCGGGAACTGCAACCGGCTTCTGTGGAGAATATCCAGCATCATCGTGACGCCGGTTCGCTCCGGCTGCAAACGATACGATTCAGGTACGTCGATATCTATTCTGTTTCGCCCGTATGGCAGCATATAGAGTCCAAGATTCTTGTAATACTCCTCAACGTCGATTCCTCCTTTCGAACTGTCGTGGATAAAAAATCCTACATCTCTTCCCAGTTCGCCTTTCTCATTATAACCTCTGGCTGTAATGAGCCAGTAATCTGCCCATCCGGTTAAACCGGCCCAGTGCTTAAGGCCTTCAATGTGATACGAACGATCACTTTCACTGTAATCGAAACCTGTCTGCATTCGAAGTGCATCCGAACCGTAATCGGGTTCAGTAATCATGAGTCCGCCCATG
>JAAAOB010000059.1 GCA_009909035.1 Bacteroidota bacterium | reverse complement strand
TGGCCCCGGTGTGAACAACACGGCGGTACAGGGCGATGTGGATCAAAGCCTGTTGTTCCGCGACAACACCGGCGGGCTGTACATCAACAGTATCTTTGCCGATGATTCGCGCCCGGTTGGCGTATTTGTGGAAGACACGGGCAGTGATACAGACAGCGAGAGCCGCCTGGCCGCAGATTCGCTGAACATCACCAACAGCGTCTTTTTTGATATGCTGGCTGGAAATGCAACGGCGGTTACGGACTTAGGCAACGAAGACTTCACTAACACCATGCTTGGTGAAAACAACAACGGGATGACGGATCCCGAGTTTGGCGGAATTAGCCGAACTACAGACGGCGGGCTCGACCCCCGGCCAAGTTCAAGTGATATTCTGACAGGTGGACAAGAACTTGATGATCCATTTTACAAAAACGTGTCGTATCAGGGAGCGTTTGGAAGAGGCAACTGGCTTGCCAACTGGACAGCTTTGGATGAGTTAGGATACGTTGCTCCATCTGCAGCACCATCGTCTATTACAGTAAGTGGTACGATAACAACTGATACGCAGTGGACCTCAGACAATGAGTACGTCCTCGACGGCGTGGTCTTTGTGGCGTCCGGCGCCCGGCTGTTTATAGAGGCCGGCACGGTCATCAAAGGAGAAGACGGAGACGGCAACTCAGCCTCAGCGCTGGTGGTCTCCCGCGGCGGACAGATATTTGCCGAAGGAACCCCGGTCAACCCGATTATCTTTACCTCGGTAAACGATGACCTGTCGGATCCATCGGATTTAACCCAGGATGATACCGGCCTGTGGGGAGGTGTTGTAATCTTAGGAAATGCCCCTACCAACAACCCGACCGAGAAACTGGTTGAAGGGATCAACGAAATTAACGATGATCCTGCAGCTTCCGGATACGGCGGAACCGACCCTGAAGACAATTCCGGGGTGTTCCGGTACGTGTCGATTCGCCACACGGGAATTAACGTGGGCGCGCAGGCTGCCAACGAGATCCAGGGACTGACCATGGGTGGTGTAGGTTCCGGTACCACGATTGAATTTGTGGAGTCGTTTGCAAGTGCGGATGACGGGTTTGAGTTCTTTGGAGGAACCGTAAATACCCGCTACATGGTCTCCGCCTTTGTGGAAGATGATGGCTTTGACTGGGATGAAGGATTCCGCGGCAAAGGCCAGTTCTGGTTTGTCCTGTCGGATGATGATGCGATTGGGCACATGGCCGAGATGGACGGATCAACCGCGGCCGGCGATGCGTCCAGCCCGTTTGCCTTTCCGCAGATAGCCAACGCCACCTACATTGGCCCCGGCGTGAACAACACGGCGGTACAGGGCGATGTGGATCAAAGCCTGTTGTTCCGCGACAACACCGGCGGGCTGTACATCAACAGTATCTTTGCCGATGATTCGCGCCCGGTTGGCGTATTTGTGGAAGACACGGGCAGTGATACAGACAGCGAGAGCCGCCTGGCCGCAGATTCGCTGAACATCACCAACAGCGTCTTTTATGATATGCTGGCTGGAAATGCAACGGCGGTTACGGACTTAGGCAACGAAGACTTCACCAACACCATGCTTGGTGAAAACAACAACGGGCTCACAGATCCCGAATTCTACGGAATATCCCGAACCACCAATGGTGCATTGGATCCAAGACCTCAATCGGATGCAGTATTGAACGGTGCAACAGCTCTTACGGACGAATTCTACTCTGAGGTTTCATATCAGGGTGCATTTGGTGCTGATAACTGGCTGGTAGGCTGGACTGCACTCGAGGAGCTCGGGTATACGCCAACAACGACCTTCACGGATATTGAGGATAATGTGCCGGGTGAAGTTCCAAATTCAATTACATTGAATCAAAACTACCCGAACCCGTTCAACCCAAGTACGCAGATTACATTTGCGCTACCAAGCAGCCAGAATGTATCGCTCCAGGTATTTGATATTACCGGCCGGAAGGTTGCGACCCTGGTTGACGGCGTACAGCCTGCAGGCACTAACACCATCCAATTTGACGCCTCCAACTTGTCAAGTGGTATGTACATTTACAGACTGCAGACAAACAATACAACGATTACCAGAAAGATGACGCTGATTAAATAAAGAATATGCAATCGGGTCCGCTGTCCTGCGGACCTGTTTTGTGTGCTGATCAAGAGGAGCTCCAGGGAACTGGAGCTCTTTTTATATCACTCAAAAAATGCGCACGGTAATTTTTGACAGATAACGATAGATGCTTTGGATCTAATCTGGTAACGGATTCATAATTCACAGAACATACTCACATAACATCCAAGGGATATGTTGGCCAGTGTGAATAAGACATTACAAGAACATCTCTGACTGAGATGAGCTGATCACAAATAAAAAAAAGCTCCGGGGAACCGGGGCTTTTTTTGTTTAAAAAAATAAAACAAAATCGGGGAACCCGCTTCTTATACTCTGCGTTCTAAGAGTCGATACAAATTAAAAAAACGATCTATTGATTTACGTAACCCGAAAATCTCACTTTAATGCGGCCCACCGCCTTCACAATCCGTCTAAATCGGAGGAGTGGAACAAAAAAACGTTTGGCAAATGCAACAATCCAAACTGGCATGGGCATAATTATCAGCTTGAGGTTACGGTAGCCGGGGAAGCTGATCCCGACACCGGATACGTAATCGATTTAAGTGATTTAAAACATATCATCAACGATAAAATATTGGACAAGTGTGACCATAAAAACCTGAACAAGGAGGTTCCGTTTCTCGACGGTATCATTCCTACATCAGAAAATTTGGTAAAGGCATTTTTCCAGGAACTTGAAGACAATATCAACGAAACGGCTTATGGCTCATCGTTTCTCTACTCAGTGAAGCTTTTCGAGACAGAACGAAACATTGCCGAATATTGTCCTAACCCTCGCATGTAAAAAGTGCTAACACCTACAGACGTATGATTTCTACTCAATTAAAACGATTTTACGACCCGACCTTTACAGTAACGGACCAGTACAGGAACACTCTTCCTGATCTCCAAAATGGGCCTTCATCGCTCATTGAGGGTGCAAATGTCCCGATACAGCAAGTTGGAATATCCAATTTCAAGCTCCCGCTGAGATACCCTACCCCAAGTGGTGATCTTTTGACACTGGAAACATCCGTGGATGGGTATGTTGGTCTCGATGCCGGAAAAAAAGGGATCAACATGAGTCGAATTATGCGGACATTTTACGAATTTAAAGATGAGATTTTTCATCCCGGAAAACTGGAGGAGCTGCTCAAAGCCTATAAAAATGATCTCGATAGCCAAACGGCATTTCTGAAGCTCTCATTTAGCTACCCGATGTTGAAGGAGAGCCTTCGGTCCGGCCTGGAAGGGTATCAATACTACGATGTGTCGTTTGAAGGCAAACTGGATGAGTATGGACACTTTACCAAATACATGCATCTTGATTTTGTCTACAGCAGTGCCTGCCCATGCTCGTATGAACTTTCTGAGCATGCACGCGAGGAGAGGGGAGTGGCTGCCATACCTCACAGCCAGCGCTCTGTTGCATCGATCACCGTTCAGCTAAATGATGATATGTTTGTGGATGATCTTGTTGAGAGAGCCCGGGAGGCCCTTCATACAGAAACACAGGTCATGGTGAAGCGTGAAGACGAACAGGCCTTTGCTGAAATGAATGGTGCCTACCAGAAATTTGTGGAAGATGCGGCCCGGCTTCTGTACGATAAACTGAACGAGGATGATGCCATCAACGACTTTGTTGTCCGGTGTGCCCATCTTGAAAGCCTGCATAGTCATGACGCCGTCAGCCGCATCTGCAAGGGTGTGCCGAATGGGATGAGATAACCCGGGTTCATTACAGAATCGTATGCTCGCTTCTAAACCAGGGGCCACCGCTTTGCAGCGGCCCCGGGCTACGGACATTCCGCACCGATGGTGCTCAGTTTTAGCTTGTAATCGAAAATAAATCCACCAACAAAATTACGGATATTTCGTCCCGAATCGAGACACGGAAGATGCCTTCTTACACAAATGGATTTAAAGATTTTTTTGGCTACGACTATTTCAGCATCCCTTTGAAGTTCGATTGATTCAATTCAATGAATGGCAATCGCCTTTTCAGGGAGGGTACCAGCCCCGCTCCGGGGCGGCATGTCCGTAGCCCCACAGGTTCACAAGGTGAATCTGTGGGGTGCAGGCAGACCAAAATATGAGAGAAGCGCCATCGGCGCGGCATCAACCGTACCCTGAATTCATCCACGAAACCCCGCGGAAAGCATCTCTCCTATGAAATAAACCAGATTCTGGTTACCAATGGGTGTCTTGCCTTGCGGGGAGTTTATTTCCCAAACGCCTTCTGAATCAACCGCTTCTGCTCTGCCTCGTGAATTTTCTTCTGTCCGGCAGCCGGAGATGCTGACGATTGTCGGCCGGCATAGATCAGCTCTAAAGAGGAGGGGAGAATCGATTGAAATCTCGGGGCAATGAACGACCACCCGCCCATGTTTTTCGGCTCTTCCTGGCACCAGACTACATGTTCAAGATTGTTGTAAGAATCAAAAGCCTGCGTTATATCTTTATTCGGGAACGGGTAAAATTGTTCAAGACGCGCAATGGCGATCTCTGATTGATCGTCTTCCCGTTCATTTAAGAGGTCATAATACACCTTGCCGGAGCAGATAATGAGCCGTTTTACCTTCTCTTTATCTACATCTTCATCATCAATGAAGGGCTGAAATTTACCGCCGGCCAGCTCATCCACAGAGCAGACGGCTTTGGGATGGCGCAACAAACTTTTTGGTGACATGATAATCATCGGTTTCCGTTTGCTCTGCAGTACTTGTTTGCGCAACGCATGATAGTACTGGGCCGGGTTTGTAAAATTACAAACCTGCATGTTGTCTTCGGCGCAAAGTTGTAGAAACCGCTCGAGCCGGGCCGATGAATGCTCCGGTCCCTGCCCTTCATATCCATGGGGAAGCGTCATGACAAGAGAAGAGTTCTGACCCCATTTGGCTTCGGAGGAGGAGATATACTGGTCAATAATTATTTGTGCACCGTTGACAAAATCGCCAAACTGGGCCTCCCAAATAACGAGTGCATCGGGGTTCGCGGCACTGTAACCAAATTCATACCCAAGTGCAGCAAATTCGCTCAATAAACTGTTGTACGGAAAGAAATCTGCCTGATCCTCCGTAAGATTGTTTAAAGGGACAAACCGCTGCTGGGTCTTGGTCCCGTGAAGCACAACATGACGATGGCTAAATGTACCACGTTCAACATCCTGGCCCGTAATACGAATGGGGGTTCCGCTTTGCAGCAGGGAACCGAATGCCAGAGCTTCTGCGAAGCCCCAGTCAATTTTTTTCTCATTTTTTTCTGCAGCATCTGCCCGTTTTGCGAGCTGTCGCAAGAGTTTCGGATTGGCATCGAAATCTGTAGGAACGGTATTTAGTTTAACCGCAATTTGTTTCAATTCGTCCTCGGGGTAGGAGGTATCAGGGTACTCTTCCCACTCTTTCTGCCCGGTCTCTGACCGGTCAAGCATTTTGTCTGTAACCTCAAGTGCGGGGGAGCTTTTGGCATCCTCAAAGGCCTGCTGGAGAAGCTGGTCAAATTCATCAAAAATAACCTGCATCTCATCTTCACTGAAATCCCCTTTTCTTAAAAGATCATCCACGTAGATATCCCGGACTGTGGGATGATTTTCGATCTCTTCGTACATGCCCGGCTGTGTAAATGCCGGTTCATCTCCTTCATTGTGGCCATGTTTACGATAGCAAATCAGGTCGATCACCACGTCTTTCCCGAATTTCTGCCTGTAGTCGAGCGCCATTTTTATGGAGTGAACGGCAGATTCGGGATTATCGCCATTTACATGAAAGATGGGGGCGAGAATCATTTTTGCGATGTCGGATGCATATTCAGTGGAGCGGGCATCACTCGGGAGTGTCGTAAATCCGATCTGGTTATTGATGATAACGTGAATGGTTCCGCCGGTTTCATAGCCGCGAAGCTGAGACATATTCAGCGTTTCAGCCACCACGCCCTGGCCGGCAAATGCCGCATCACCGTGAATCAGAATAGGGGCGATGCATTTTGATGGCTTCTCCACATCTTTTTTATTGTCCTGCAGGGCCCTGGTGGCTCCCTCAACAACCGGGTTAACCGATTCCAGGTGGCTCGGGTTAGGGAGCAGTTCAAGCTCAATCTGCTTGCCTTCGCTGGTGGTAAAGGTTCCCCGCGTGCCGAGATGATATTTCACATCCCCGGACCCCTGGATCGTGCTTGGGTCAATATTTCCTTCAAAATCGGCAAACACTTTGCTGTAGGGTTTATTCAGAATGTTCACCAGGATATTGAGCCTTCCCCTGTGGGCCATGCCCAAGAAAAATTTCTCGATGTTGTTTTCACCGGCACGCTCCATCAGGAAATGCATCATCGGGATAAGAGTCTCAGCCCCTTCGAGGGAGAAGCGTTTATGGCCGATATATTTTTTGTGCAGGAACTGTTCAAAGGCCATTGCCTGATTCAGCTTATGCAGAATATTTTCTTTATCGTCTTTCGTCAGATCAGGCGTGTTGGTGGTCGACTCCATATGTTCCCGAAGCCACTTTCGTTCATCAAGATCGAGCAGGTGCATATACTCCGCACCTATTTTGCTGCAATATGTATCACGCAGCAGCTTGATGATATCACGCAGTTTAGCAGATTTGAACCCTCCAAGTCCACCGCAA
>JAAAOB010000143.1 GCA_009909035.1 Bacteroidota bacterium | reverse complement strand
CTGAAATGAGTGGGATCCGCTCATCGGATGTAAGCCATTCGCCCGTTTCGCGTCCGCCGGTAATCAGGCAGAAAACGCCCTCGGGCAGATCATTTGCCTTCAGTACATTGCCGATAATTTTTTGAACAGCGATTCCGCACAGCGGCGTTTTTTCCGATCCTTTCCAGATAACCGTATCACCGCAGACGGCCGCAATCATGGCGTTCCAGCTATAGACGGCCACCGGGAAGTTGAAGGCCGATATGATTCCCACAGGGCCGAGCGGATGCCACTGTTCATACATCCTGTGCGCAGGCCGCTCGGAATGCATTGTCTTACCGTAGAGCATACGAGACTGGCCCACCGCAAAGTCGCAGATATCGATCATCTCCTGTAACTAACCAACTTACCAAGTGGCTCCTTGTATTTTCTAAGCTCCTCACCGATCTGCCTCACGATCTCTCCCCGCTTCGGCGCCGGCATCATTCTCCAAGTTTGAAAAGCCTCCACAGACCGGTCTACGACTGCATCAAATTCATCCCTTGAAGTTTCATGAACCTCAGCGATTTTCGACCCGTCGGCAGGGGTATGACTGATCAATTTCGGAGCAGCCCCCTTGTGAAAAAATTCTTGTCCGGTCGAGGTTCCTGCGTTCACTTTATGAATACCGAGTTCGATCAAAAAATCTTTCATAACAAGCCTCTGGATTGGTTTTCACTTTCTCTCAATATAGAGCGATTCCTACTCAGTGAAAAGGAAATAGAGGAATTGAAGCACCCCTATCGACCTTCAAAACACGACTTGCCTTTGGCCGTTTCCATTGCCACATTTGCCATTCCAGAAAAATACTCAGACCCGGGGTCACCGTATGGAAATATCTTCCGCCTCAACCAATCAAATTAAGCGCTGGCGCAAGCTGCTGATGAGCAAATACCGTAAGAGAGAGAATCTTTTTTTAGCTGAAGGCGAACGGTGCGTGGAGCAAATTTTGCAGAACGGGATCATCAAGGTTAGAGAAGTTGTGCAGGTCCGGGAAACGGCTCCGAAAAGGTTTATCCATGAATCCGGTGTCCAGGTTTACTCGGTGAGTGAGCGTGAACTTTCTGAAATTACCGACACCGAGAGCCCACAGGGAGTTGTGGCTATCTGCGAGACTCCTGTTGAGGCCGATCCTGCTGCATTGACCAGTGCCGGCGGCACTCTCCTTGCCATCGATGCGCTTCAGGATCCCGGAAACCTGGGTACAATCATCCGAACGGCGTCTTGGTTCGGCATAAATGGGCTGCTGTTTGGAAAGGGCACGGTAGACCCCTTTCACCCAAAAGTGGTTCGAAGCACGGCCGGTGCAACGGGAGCAATCCCATACCTAAGCGGAGACCTTGAATCGATTATTGAACCCTTCGAGGAAGCCGGATGGCAGGTACAACTGCTGGATGCCGGAGCTGATTCCAAACCAATTCAATCCTTAAAGCCCGCAGAGCGTACTCTTTTGGTGGTGGGAAATGAGGCTAATGGTATCCGTCCGAATCTTTTTGATGAAAAACGAAAGCGGGTACGAATTGATGGAAATAGCGGTGTCGTAGAGAGCCTGAATGCAGCCGTTGCTTGCTCTATTGCAATGTTTCAATTGGAAAATAATCGCTGACATTCAGGTTTATAGAGCAGATCAGCCCATTGATTGTCAGATTATTCGTAGGTTAAATTTTTTCCTGCAATTGATTCTCTCAACTGCATTGATTATAGTTTGAATAACATCGTCACAGACATATACCCCTCCCATTCCAAACTTACTTATGGCCTATGCCTGCTAAGAAGAAAACGAAAAAGATCTTCGTTCTCGACACATCTGTACTTCTTTATGATTCAGACGCCGTAAAAAACTTTGAAAAACACGACATCGCCATTCCCATCACCGTTCTTGAAGAGTTGGACTCCTTCAAGAAGGGAAATTCGGTAACGAACCTCCATGCACGGCAGTTCATCCGTTATTTGGATAAAATCACGGATGCCAACATGATCCAGAAGTGGATCCCCCTGAACGGCAAGTCACATGGAAAAATCAGGGTAATCAGCGACGAAAACAGTAAGGATGATGCCTCTGAGGTGTTTGGCTCCCAAAAGAATGATCACCGAATCCTCAATTCGGCCCTGCGATTAAGGGAGAAAGAGAAAAACAAAAAAGTGGTTCTGGTCTCGAAGGATATTAATCTGAGGCTGAAAGCGAGGGCTCTGAGTCTGGATGCGGAGGATTACGAGACGATTCGAATCAAAGATATCAACCATCTTTACCGCGGTAAGACCAATCTCAATTTTGACGGAAATGAACAGATCAATAAGCTGTATCAAGATGGCCAGATCGAACCCGAAGAGATTGACCCTGCCGATCCCGTCAGTAATCATTACTACATTCTTAAAAACCACTCCAGTTCAGCACTGGGATATTACAATCCATCCTCCAAGAAGGTAGAACTGGTTCAGTCGATGAATGCCTATGGCATCACTCCGAAAAATGCGGAACAGACATTTGCCATGCACGCGCTCATGAACCCGGATATCCTTCTGGCAACGATTACGGGTGCTGCCGGAACGGGTAAAACCCTTTTGGCCCTTGCGTGTGCACTCGAGCAGCGTCGACAATACCGTCAGATCTATATGGCACGGCCCATTGTGCCCCTGAGCAACCGGGATTTGGGCTACCTGCCGGGTGATGTGAAGTCAAAGATCGATCCCTATATGCAGCCTTTATGGGACAATCTGAGTATCATCAAGAACCAGTACAAAGAGGGAAGCAAGCAGTACAAGAAAATCGACGAGTTGGTTCAGAATGAGAAGCTCTCCATCGTGCCGCTGGCCTACATTCGCGGACGTAGCCTTAACAATGTGATCTTTATTGTGGATGAAGCTCAAAACCTTACCCCGCACGAGATAAAGACCATTATTACCCGTGCAGGAGAAAACACCAAGATCATTTTCACCGGAGATATTTTCCAGATCGATACGCCCTATCTTGATGCACAGAGTAACGGGCTCTCCTACCTTGTGGACCGCATGAACAATAATGAGGTTTATGCGCACATCAACCTGGAAAAGGGAGAACGGTCGGAGCTGGCAAATCTCGCCAGTAAATTTCTTTAATACTGTCTCACCTGCCCCATCAGTTTTGAAACTGATGGGGGGATATGTCCGAATCCAGTTTACACACCACGAGTACATCCATTAAGATCGTTGACTTCACTTTTTGGTAACTGTATTTTTTGCTGAAAATCGCATCATCACTCTTTCCCAATCCGCTTTAGTTGATGAGCCGCTGATAGATACGGACCTCTGAATATCACCCCAGAACGGGAAAATCCCGAGTGATTAGAATACTGCTGTATTCCAATAATACTTAGGAGTATAAATCTGTCTGCCAAAAATTTATTGGCTAACAGATATTTATAGCTTAATAATGGAATCAAAAAACCAAATTAGCATAATGGTTTTCACACAATCCATGAAAAGGCGGGAGTATCTTGCTCAAAATCGTAAAGGAATACCCTTATATTCAACCTGCTGTGGGCAACAGCCAATTGCCAATCTTGGATGAATAATTAATTATATGTCAAGTACTGAATTGGATTTATCGAAATACAGTATCTCAGTAAAAAAAATCTTCAGAAATCCCTCACCTCCTGAATTTTACGAACAGGCCATAAAGCATGATCCCGGATCTGCAATAACAGATAAAGGGGCTTTGGTAGTGCGTTCCGGCGAACGAACAGGCCGCAGCCCCGCTGACAAAAGGATCGTAAATACGGATAACATCACCGACCATATATGGTGGGGAGATATCAATATTCCATTGGATGAGCATACGTATAAAATTAACTTCAAGAGGGCTACGGACTATCTCAACACGCGCGACCGTCTCTACATTACGGACGGATACGCAGGCTGGGACCCGAATTACCGTATTAAAGTCCGGATCATCGCAGAGCGTCCATATCATGCGCTTTTCATGCAAAACATGTTAATTCGTCCAAGCAAGGATGAGCTTGAAAACTTCGGTGAACCCGATTTCGTGGTCTACAATGCCGGGAAATTTCCTGCCAACACCTTTACAGAGGGTATGACGTCTGATGCCAGTGTAGATATCAATTTTGATCGCAACGAGATGGTGATTCTTGGCACCGAATACGCCGGCGAAATAAAAAAAGGGATCTTTACCGTAATGCACTATCTGATGCCGAACAAGAATGTACTCTCCATGCACTGCTCGGCTAATGAGGGTGATGATCCCTCCGACGTTGCACTCTTCTTCGGTCTATCCGGCACGGGTAAGACCACGCTTTCTGCTGATGCAAACCGAAAACTGATTGGTGACGACGAACACTGCTGGAGCGACGAGGGCGTTTTCAATATTGAGGGTGGGTGCTATGCCAAAACGATTCATCTTTCGAAAGAGAAAGAGCCTCAGATCTACAATGCCATTAAGTTCGGAACGGTGCTGGAAAATGTTATCTATGACGAAGATACCCGCAGGGTTGACTACGACGACACGTCGATTACTCAGAATACAAGAGCCTCTTATCCTATAGAGTATATTTCAAATGCAAAAATCCCCTGCATGGGCGGACATCCAAAAAACATCATCTTTCTCACTTATGATGCATTTGGGGTTCTACCACCCGTCAGCAGACTAAGCCCGGAGCAGGCCATGTATCACTTTATCAGCGGCTACACGGCCAAAGTAGCGGGTACCGAGGTTGGTGTTACCGACCCCCAGGCAACATTCAGTGCCTGTTTTGGTGCAGCATTCCTTGTATGGCCCCCTGCAAAATACGCCGAGATGCTGGCCGAAAAAATGCGTAAGCACGATGCCAATGCCTGGCTTGTAAATACCGGAATTACGGGAGGCCCCTATGGAGAAGGGCACCGAATCGATCTAAATAATACTCGTTCGATTATTCAGGCACTTCATAAAGGCGAGCTGGTGGATGTTCTCACCAAGACGGATAAAGTTTTTGGCTTTGAGATCCCGACTGAGTGTCCGAATGTACCTTCCGAAATTTTGCTGCCCAAAAAAACGTGGGAACATCCGGAAGAGTTTGATGAGCAGGAGAAAAAGCTGGCCAAACTTTTCATTGAAAATTTTGAAAAGTATAAAGATGGCAGTAGTGAAGAGATTATCAATGCTGGGCCAAACATCTGACCTGGCACACAGCTTGATCATTTCTTATTCACCAAAAATAACTGTAAGAAGATTTTAGCGCGAGGCTGGATGGTTCCGGCCTCTCCATTTATTATTGGTGAATCAATCCTGCATGCCTGTCAGTACGATCTTTCCGGCATTTTGGTTGTTTTTCATCCGGCTATGAGCCTTCTCTACTTCCATCCAGTTAAAAACAGAATCAATCTCAGGAGCGATTTTACCCTCCTGAAGGGCCAGGCCTGCATCTTTCCAAAAATCGGCGGTCAACCTCTGTTTGTAATCATGATTTCGGTTACGGAGGGTTGAACCCATAACCGTAAGGCGCTTTCTCAGGAGCGGAACAAGGTTTGCACTCTCCACTTTCGTACCTCCAAGAAAAGATAGATAGACTAAACGGCCGTCCATCGCCAGCAGATCCAAATTCTTCTGCCAATAGGGAGCCCCTACGAAGTCGATCAGAAGATTTACCTGATCCTTTCCGAAGGCCTCCTCAATACTTTCCGAATAGTCCTGCTTTTTGTAGTTGATAGAGAGGTTGGAACCAAGATTTTTGCAGATGTCATTCTTCTGATCCGTTCCGGCGGTTGTGATAATTCTCGCACTTCTGAGTTCTCTTGCAAGCTGAATCGCCGAAGTTCCGACTCCGCTGGCACCTGCATGAATCAAAACTGTCTCCTTTGGCCTCAGCGCTCCCAACCAGAACATCGCCTGATAGGCGGTTAAAAATGTTTCCGGTACAGCCGCGGCTTCTTCAAAGGATAACTCCCCGGGAAGCGGCATGGCCATCTTTTCATGAATCACGCATTTCTGAGCATATCCCCCTCCAGGAAGCAGTCCAAAAACCGCGTCTCCTTCGCTAAACTTCTTCACGCCATCTCCAACTTGTTCGACACGCCCCGCCATTTCGAGGCCCAAAATGGATGAGGCACCATCCGGAACGGGATATTTTCCAATTTTTTGAAGCAGATCCGCTCGGTTCAATGCCGTCGCCTCCACCTTTACCAGAAGTTCGTGTTTTGAGGGTTTGGGTGCCGGAACCTCACCCGCAACCATAATGGGATCTTCACCCGAATTATCGATCAGAAGTGCTTTCATATCGGAAATTTATCTTTGAGTGACTTGAGCATCTGGTTCATATCCGGAGATACGTTATAGAGCAGAAGCGGTATTAAAAACAGTCCGCAGAAGAAGATCGTTTTTGCGAGAATATCGAGCCAGATGATTCCGAAATCTACCCACACATCCGCCAGATAGATAGACGCAGTTCCGAGCAGGATGACGAACCCGGTTGAGTATGTAAATGGCTGCATCTTCATCTTGATGAGTACATAAAAATATTTAATAGAGTTGAAGACAAGAAGCGAAACGGCCGATGCGAGGGCAGCTCCCTCAATTCCGTAGATGGGTATGAGCAGGTAATTGGTACCAATTACAAAAACAACCAACACGATATTTGTATAAAAGCTGACTTTATAGTGGCGTGAATTGAGAAGGATGACGCCATTTAGCCCGGTCGCCATACTCATCAACCGTGCCACCCCTACAATCAGTACCACCCACTTG
>JAAAOB010000141.1 GCA_009909035.1 Bacteroidota bacterium | reverse complement strand
CGCCTTCTGGTAAATCTCTTTTGGTCCAACCAACCGGTCGTAGGAAAGCCGCTGTTCTTCATAGATTCGCTGGGCCTGGTTAAATTCACGCTCAAGCTGTTGGACCTCCATCAGCGTCTGCTGAGTGCTCAGCACATGACTGATATAGAGGAGACCACAAACTGCGCCCAGAACGGAAAAAAGGATGACTTTCCATGGCGTGAAGGAGACCTTAGGTTTCTTTTTTGCCGATGTTGTGCTTTTTCTTCGGCCATAGGATGTTTTGCTGCCGTTTGTCGGGCCAAGAACCTGTTTGCGTTTTCGTTTTGCGGGTTCACCGCCCGAGAGTACCCTGCGGTTTGGTTTAGATTTTGTTTCTTTGAGCGGGGATTTTACGTAGTTCATTTGTGTTCTCCGATTTTTTCGGCAGCCCTGAGTTTCGCGCTGCGGGATGCCGGGTTCGCCTCTATTTCTTCTGCGCCGGGAGTAACAATGGTTTTGGTCAGCGGCTTGAGCGGCCGTAGCCTGTTCCCGTAAAAATCTTTTCTGATGTTGCCGGTTTCATTTCCGCTTTTGAAATAATTCTTCACAATCCGGTCTTCGAGTGAGTGGTACGAAATGGCTACGATTCGCCCTCCAACGCATATCAGCTCAATCGCCTGGTTCAGGGTCTCTTTTAACACATCCAGTTCACGGTTCACTTCAATGCGGATCCCCTGGAATACACGGGCTATTGACTTGACCGCATGTCTGCCATAAACCACGCTCGAGATGGCATCCCTCAATTCCGTTGTGGTCTCGATAGGGCGCTTGTCGATAATTTCCCTTGCAATTTCACGGCTGAACCGCTCTTCGCCATAGTGGAAAATTATATCCCGGAGTTTCTCATAGCTGTAGTTGTTCACGACCTGGTGAGCCGTGAGGCCTGTGAGATCGCTCATCCGCATGTCCAGCGGGCCCTCTTTTTGAAAGCTAAACCCGCGCTCCGGCTCTTTAATTTGATGGGTGGATACGCCAAGATCGTAGAGGATGCCGGTCACCGACCCGTGAAGATCGGGATGGAGCAGTGTTTTTAAATGGCCGAAGTTTCCTGAAATCGGGTAAAACCGATCATCATCGCCGATTGCTTTAGCTGCCGCACGATGGGCATCAGCATCCTGGTCGAGCCCATAAAGGCGGCCGCTGCCTGAAAGATTCTCAAGAATAGCCATGCTGTGTCCGCCGCCCCCAAGGGTTGCATCGACATAAATTCCGTCAGGATCCGTGACCAGGTAGTCAACGGATTCCTTCAGCAGTACGGGAGTGTGAGAAATGTACTCCGACATATCAATCCTCCCCGACCGTTTTGTCGCTCATCACCTGTTCGAACATATCTTCGTAGTCATCAGCACTGAGGCTGGAGTCCGCTTCGGCGAGGTTTTCGGGAGACCAAATCTCAATCATCTCTCCGTTGCCAATGAAGATGGCCGTGCCGTCAATGCCAGCGTACGATTTTAGCTTGGAGGGGATAGGAATACGATTCTGCTTGTCAAGCGTAAGCTCCTCCGCATGGCGCAAAAAATTTCGCCTTACGGTACGGCCCTGCTTGCTAAAACTGTTAATTTGCGAGAGTTTTTCTTCAACCTGTTCCCACTCGTCCCAGGGGTAGAGATAGAGACAATCTTCAATGCCGCGCAGAATCGTGAACTGCTCGTTCGCACCGGGATTGAGGGATTTGCGCAGTTTTGCAGGGAAGGCAACGCGGCCTTTTTTGTCTACACTATGTTCAAATTCCCCTTTAAAACTAGGCACAGGCAGGTTATGGCGTTTTTTTGATTGCTATTTTTTTGCAGTGGTGAGCGGTTATGGAATATGCTAATTAATTCCCCACTTTCTCCCACTTCTCACCACAATGTACCTCATATGCCTCTAAATTGTCAAGAGGAATGTTTTATAAAATAGTATTTGCTACAATTTTATTATAGAAGGTTTGTATAAATGACGAATAGCGTTTGTGTAGGGCGATTTACAGGATAAATGGGGAAGAAGTGGTAGGAAGTGGAGCAGGTTCAGGCTCGGTATGCGTGGAGAGCGTATCAGTTGATCAAAAAATAGTGAATAATGAAGGAACTACTTTGGGGCAGAGCTCACGAGGTATCTTTTTAGAAACCTCAGCCTGCTCTCCTCCCGACCGCTTTCAATTTGACTTCGATGAGAATTGAGTATGTATAATCGAAACTGTCCAAAATATTTCGTGAGTTCCTCAAGAATATTTGTTTCTATTCATTCGGTATAGAATTTTTTACAGGCCAAAAATAGATTCCCCTGCTTTTTTTCGCAGAGTTACGCGGATGAGTTCGCTGATTCCCGCAGATAATTTGCAAAAAGAACAACCGATGATATTCAGGATTACATACTCATTTCAAATTCCTTTTACGTTGAGGACAGTTGTGAAGTATGATTCTTGGATAATTTTAAAAAAATAGCCGCCGGCCACGCTGCAGAATGAGAAATCTTGTCTACATTACACATTCACCGCCCGGACCTTCAGGGCTACGCTATGCCACACAATTCCGATGAGGATAAGAGCGAGGCCCGGCAGCCAGATAGCCGGTTCAATCCAGAATGCTAAAAAAAGGCATCCGAAAAGCCCGGAAACCGGAATTATCCTCGGGTAAAGACTCAGCTCCTCAGGCATGAACAGGGCGGAAAGGTTTGTAATACAGTAGTAGATCAATACGGTGAAGGCGCTAAACGACCAGGTAAACACCACATCTCCACTGAGCACCAGCAGGGCGATGATACCGCCTGTGGCCCAGACTGCGGCAGTCGGACTCTGATTTTTCCTGTTTATGACTGCAAGTTTGTGGGGCAGATCCTGTCTGCGTGCCATGCCCAGCATCACTCTGGATAGCCCAAGCAGCAGGTTAAGCAGAACGCCCAGCATTGCGGTGATAGCCGTAAAGGTGATAACGGGGCCGATAAACGGCAATGACAAGGATTCTGCGACTACCATCAGTGGAGCCGCTTCCCCATCTACGGTTTCTCCGAATGCTTCAGCTCCGAGAATCTGCAGTGCCGTAAGCGAGACGGCCAGGTAGATAAGCACAATCAAAATCATAGCCGAAATGATCGCCCTTGGAATCGTTTCTCGCGGTTTGGCCACCTCTTCTCCGAGTGTAGCAATGCGTCCATAGCCGGTGTAGGCCACAAACATAAGAGCGGCCCCATAAAGTACGGACGGCGTGGATGTACCCGTAAATACATCGGCAATAGGCTGAACAGGAGCACCGTTTGCCAGGAAAACTGATCCCAAAGCGGGCTAAAAAAACCTATACCGCTTTAGACAGGTTTGATGGAAGTCTTTATTTCTTGCTGCCGCTGTAAAGTTCGTATTCAAGCAGCCGGCACTCCAGGGTGGTGTTGAAAAACGTGGTTCTACTTTTGCTTCGAAGCCCGATCTTTTTAGCAAGTGCACTGTTTGCCGTAAAGATATAGCCGGTCTTTCCGGGTCCTTCCTGTTTTAGAAAATCTCCCATTCTTTTGTAGAGGGGCCGCAGATCTTCGCCCGGCTCAAGCCGTATGCCGTAGGGTGGATTCATTACGATGACGCCGGGGCCTTCGGGGACCGGGGTTTCTGCAACATCACAGGTTTCAAACCGCATCAGGTGATCTACGCCGGCTGTTTCAGCGTTTTTCAGGGCGGCTTCAACTGCTTTTGGGCTCTGGTCGGTAACTATAATGCTTCCGCCGGGTTCTTTTAGCGTATCTTTTTTCGAGTTGTCTCTTACGGCGTAGTACGCCTCCTCATTAAATCCCTTGATGTGCATAAAACCAAAGTTGTTCCGAAGGGAGGCCGGGGCCCGGTTGGTCGCCATCAGGGCCGCCTCAATAGCCAGTGTGCCGCCACCGGCCATCGGGTTGATAAAATGATCACCGGGAGACCAGTTCGTGGATTTAATGATCGCTGCGGCAAGAGTCTCCTGCATCGGGGCAGTGGTGCTCTCTGTTCTGTAATTTCGACGTGACAATGACTCACCGGATGTATCCATAAAAATCCGGGCTTTTTCATCGGTCCAGTAAAGAAACAGAACGGTTTTATCGAGATCGGAGCCGCTGTCGGGACGACTGCCGGTAGACTCTCTTATGCGATCCACAATTGCATCTTTACAGGCAAGATTGGCGAACTGGGTATTCTCTATCTTTGAGTGATTTACCCTGGAGGTCACGGAAAGATATCCGTCGTCCGGAATCCAGTTTTCCCAGGCAATAGTTTTCAGCCATCCGGTAAGTTCCTCAGGAGTTTTTGCCGACGATTCATCCACAAGAGCATAGACTCTGTGAGCTGTCCGAAGGTGGTAGTTCAGCGTGATGGTATCCGTGAGGGAGGCAGTGAGTTCGATTCCCGTATCCTCCAATACTGAAGGGGTGAACCCAAGAGCTTTGATTTCATCAAACAGAAATGAAGAGAGCCCGAGCGGGCAGGTCACGCGAATGGTGCGTTGCTGAGAGAAGTCAGTCATAAAGAAGGCGTCGATTCATTAAACGGGAGAGTCGATGAACGTGTGCTTGTAAAAAAAAATCCCGGCTGCGATGACAGGAAGACCTGAGCTCGCAACCGGGATTCAGAGATCTGCAGGGGTATGTTTACTCCTTAATTTCAACAAGCTCTATTTCAAATGATAGATCTTTTCCGGCCAGGGGATGATTGGCATCAAGCGTAAGTTCATCATCAGAGATTTCAGCAATACGCACCGGCACGGGCTGGCCATCCGGCTGGTTAACCTGGAGCTGCATTCCGATTTCAGGCTCCACATCATCCGGAAGCTGATCTTTTGGAACGTTAATAACCAGTTCTTCACGAGCTTCACCGTAGGCTTCTTCAACGGGGATATCAACTTTCGTTTTCTCTCCCTCTTCGAGACCGATCACGGCTTTTTCAAAACCCGGGATCAGTTGACCTTCGCCAAGCTTAAATTCCAGTGGTTCGCGTTCAGCAGATGAATCAAAAACCGATCCATCTTTCAGAGTTCCTGTGTAGTGTACTTTAACGGTATTTCCGTCTTCTACTTTAGACAAAATGTTCCTTGTTTTTCTTCAAGATTTAATTATAATACAAAGATATTGTTTTTAGCATTAAATATCGAATCACAAAAACAGATGCCCCCTATTCATACGATTGATAACGTGTTTGAAGATCTGCGGACAGTGGCAGTGCTCGGCTGTTCGTCTACTCCCCACAGAACCAGCCATCACATTGCGAAGTATCTCATAAATGCGGGTTACCAGGTGATACCGATAAACCCGAATGAAGATCGCGTGCTTGGCCAAACCTGTTATGATACGGTTTTTGACCTGCCGGAGAATCTTGATATAGATGTGATCGATATATTCAGAAATAAAATTTATACCGAAAAGATGGTCCGGGAGATTGTTGAGTGGAGTAAAGAAACAGGACAGCGGCCCGTGGTGTGGACTCAGCTTAATGTGAGTACGGATTCGGCTAAAGAACTGGCCTCAGAAAACAATCTCACCTATATAGAAAACCGCTGCATGATGGTGGAGCATACATCCTTCGTCGGCGGGTAACGTCGTTAACGCTTTTAATTCGCGGCCTGGACAGATGGGTTTTGCTTTCAACCGAGCCGGTGGTTAGTCATCCCCCATCAATTCTTTACTGCGTTGGTCGGCATATTCATCCATCTTGGAATTCAGAATCATCTCAATCTGTTTTTTCTCCTCGGGCGGTATGGAGGTGACAAACTGTTTAATCCGGTCTTTGCCCTGTGTCTCTGTCGTCATATATTCAATCTTAATCACATCTTCTGAGTGCCAGCTCCAGGAGAGAATTTTTTTCCACGATATGAACCGGTCCAGGAACAAGATGCCTTTTGAGCGAAATTCGGGCACCACTTTCAAGGTCCACGTAAAGATGCCAAAACAGATGAGCGAGAGACCTGACGTGACCCGAATACCTGTGACGGGAGGCGTCGTCAGAATAGACGTACGATAGATACCGTAAATAATCAGCCCGGCTGCAAAAAGGGCGGGGGCATGATCAACCCAGAACGACCGGTTTTGATAGAGTATAGTTCCGCCGCTTGTCCGGGCCCTGTAGAGGCGAAATGCGTAGCCGCTAAAAAAACCGCCAATAAAACAATAGGTACAGGCCATTAGCGGTGCGGCCACATACTGCGGTAAGATACCGACAATAAAAGCGATCATCATCGAGGTGAACGCCACGAGTACAACCAGGGCAGTATTGAGAACAAGCTGCGGCGTCAGCTTATGCAGGCTGATTTGGGGACGTCTGCCAGTAAAAACGCCAATGACAAATAAAGCAATTAAAAAAAGGACGTATATCCACATAGTACGATCGTATATTTAGAAGGCTATGTTACAATGCCAACAAACGAACCGCAAACATCTATTGAGTTAAAATGGAGAAACGAGTACAGCCAACATCAATTGACGTAAGCAATTCCGACCAGGTATTGAGTATTGCATGGGCGGATGGCCACACCAGCAGGTTTTCACTATTCGGGCTGCGAAAAAACTGTCCGTGTGTTGAGTGCCGGGGCGGTCATGATAAGATGGGAAGGTTTGAGCCGGAGTTATTTCTTGTAGAACCAACCCGAACCTATAAGGTGGTGAATGCTGCGACAGTTGGGAACCACGCCCTGAAAATTGACTGGGACGACGGTCATAACTCCGGTATGTACCGGTGGGATTTGCTTCGGCAGATGGATGAAGCTGTGCAAGCTCGTAAAAAAGAGTGAATACCGACAGTTTGCGATATGAATATGACCCAGATTCATAACCCACGTCCCTTGCAGGACTGAACGGTTGGACAGGTCGATGCCTGGTGGCGATGCGGGCTGTAAACCTGTTTACATCGTTTATAAGAGGGCTGCTGAAATCCCCCTGAATCCCCCTTTTAAAAAGGGGGACTTTTCCTTCTCACTAATTGCAAATCAATCCGAAATTCATAACCCATGTCTCGAAGAGTCGCCCGCTTTGGTGCCCGGCAATTCATTGCCGGGTTCTGAAATGCCGGCGCACCGAGGCTGTTCAAAAAGGGTGTCATCCCGTACTTGATACGGGATCTCCAATCGTTGATATGGACAGGAGATATCGCTTCGCGTTCAAAAGATGAGCGGATCGGGGTCCGGTATGACTGTTTGATTGTTAAGTTCTTTGTTGAACACCCTTTTTGGACAGCCTCAGCGGATGGCCCTTTTGGTGATGCCCCGGAAACAAACCACCCGCGATCAGAGAACCTTATCCCGGATGAGTCCCACAAACCCGGCAACGGTGGCGGCAACACCGAGAATCATCAATACCTGTATTTCTTGTTGGGGAGTGATTGTAAAAAGCGTGTTATATGAACTGCTCAGAAGCCTGAACTCCTGAACCCCCGTGGTTAGAAGGATCACACCAAGCAGAAGCAGCAACAGTGAAATAAGTTGTTTGCGGGTCATCTGTAAGGGGAATATAGAAGGAAAAATGAATCGCGCACGTCCTGGTTCAACGATTAAAAATGAATTGATCGTTCGTGATAGCTGTATCGAAAATTGTGCGCAACATATAATACAGGTATCCATTGAATTAAATCCATTCCATCTTATGCTCTCAAATAAAATATGCACATCACTGGCGGTACTCATGGTTTGTACCGGTTTCATGGCACTATCCGCACAACCATCTGTTGAACAACTTGCAAGCCAGATGCAGGAGGCAAATCAGCAGCGGCTCGAATCAATTGAAACGTTGCAATTTACAACAAAAATCGAAGTTGCAGGTTTTGAAACTGAATCGGTCTCACGCTTCAAACGTGTTGAAGAAAACGGTTCGTACAAGCTGGTACTCGACGAAGGAGATGATCCCAATGATGATATGATGGAGGGAGTTTACGACGGAAGCATGGAGGAGCTTATTCTTGCTGGCGAGTCTGTTCACAATGATCAGGTCGATGGCCGGGATGCGTACCGGGTCATTATACGGGACAAGGAGTTTCTCAACTCATTTACACAAAATGATCTTGATGCCGGAGAGCAAGAGCTCCAAATCGAAAAGGGGACGCTTTGGATCGACAGCAGCCAACTGGTACCCTTAAAGATGATGTATGAAGAGAGTGAAAATGGAGACGGCATGTCGATTGAAATTACGATGAGTGACTACCGGGACTACTCAGGACTCCCGGTTGCCCACACAATGGCGGTGATGGTGGACGGGCTGGACGATAAGATGAGTGATGAAGATATTGCTGAGGCTCGTCGCGCCATGGCTGAGTTTGAGGAACAACTTGAGTCAATGCCGAAAGCACAGCGGGATATGATCCGGGACCGCATGTCGGGACAGATGGAACAGTTTGAACAGATGCTTGAATCGGGGATGGCCAGCGCAACAACAATAGAGGTGGTTGACGTCAAGGTTAATCAATGATGTCGCCAGTTTTGAAAGGCCTCACATTTCAGTAACCACGCCCTCCAAAGGTGAGAAGGCTTAAGTTCTGGGTGCCGCACCGTTTTTTGGGCAAATCCATTTCATTGTAGCTGCTCAATTGCATAGATTGTGAGCCGTGTACGCAACCGGCACCTTTGCCCGCTGCCACGCTTGATTAAAGAATCAGAAATCCATTGCAATGAATCGCTCCATAACAAGAAAAGAAATGATCCGGCAACTATCGGCCGGCACACTGGGGGCGGGAGCTTCACTTATGCTTCCCGGCCTGAAAAAACAGCCCGCCTTGAACCAATCAACATCGTTAAACCAAAATATACACCACTCGGTCTGCCGATGGACGTATGGCGATCTGTCGCTGGACGATCTCTGCGGAGTTGTACAAGAGATCGGTTTTTCAGCAATTGATCTTGTGGGCCCGTCAGAATGGGATGTCCTGAAACGGCATAACGTTCACTGCTCAATGTGCAATGGCGCCGAAATTAGCCTGGAGGATGGCTGGTGCGAGCCGGATTTTCACGGTAGGCTGGTTGACAATTATAACAACCATATAGACCTGGTGGCCGACGCCGGTTACAGAAACCTGATCTGTTTCAGCGGTAACCGGCGCGGGATGGATGAGGAGACCGGGCTTCAAAACTGCGTCGATGGGTTGAAACAGATCCTTGCAAAGGCGGAACGTCGCGATGTGATGATCCAGATGGAGCTTTTTAACAGCAAAGTGGATCACCCCGATTACATGGCCGATAATTCTCCATGGGGGGTGGAGCTCTGCAAACGGCTCAATTCACCAAACTTCACGCTCTTGTATGATATTTACCATATGCAGATTATGGAAGGAGATATTATCCGCACAATTCGTGATCATCATTCGTGGTTTGGCCACTACCATACCGCCGGTGTGCCCGGCCGCAATGAAATCGGGGACGACCAGGAGCTCTATTACCCGGCGATCATGAGGGCGATCGCGGAGACCGGTTTTGAAGGGTACGTAGCCCAGGAGTTTATCCCGACCCAGGAGACGATGGCCGGGAACATTGAAAAACTCAGGGAGGCCATTGAGATTTGTGATGTGTAACGACAGATCCGGTACATTATGAAGGTACGGGCTGTAAACACACTCTATAACCTGTGATGGACTAATCCCCCATACAGATGCCAATCTCCCGGGCGGTCTGAATGGTATCTCCATCCAGGGGAACAAGTTTCATTTTATGGGCCACATCCTGGATCGGTATTCGGGTAATGCAGTTTTTCTGCATCACGATCAGTTTGTTGAAATCTTCATCGGCGACGGCACGAATAGCCGCAGCTCCAAACCGGAGTGAAATGAGCCTGTCGTAGCTGCTGGGCGTGCCACCACGTTGCAGGTGACCCAGTACAATGGAACGCGACTCTTTGCCGGTTAACTCCGAGAGTTTATCCGCTATGTACTCGTCGGCGCCACCAAGCTGTTCCGACTGGCCAATGACCTTTCCTTTTACGAAGTGATCGCCCCCTTTCTCTACGGCGCCTTCGGCCACTACAACGATTGTGTAGTGCCTGCCTTGAGCTTCACGCTCTTCAATTTTCTTGACAATCGGATCAAATGAATATTCTACTTCCGGGATCAGTATGACATCCGCTGATGCCGAGAGGCCGGAGTGAAGTGCAATCCAGCCGGCATAGCGCCCCATCACCTCAACCACCATAATCCTGTGGTGAGATTCGGCGGTGGTTGTCAGCTTATCAATCGCTTCCGTAGCTGTCGTCACGGCCGTATCAAACCCGAGCGTAACGTCTGTTGCCCAGATGTCGTTGTCTATGGTTTTTGGAATACCGACGATTTGAAGGCCTTTTTGCGCCAGTTTGTTTGCGATTATCATGGATCCGTCGCCGCCGATCGCAATAAGGGCATCAATATCGTGTTTTTTAAAGACCTCAATGGCCTCGTCCGACCGGTCCTCGAGTGCCCACTCTCCATCCTCCGTTTTGTACGGCATTTCGAATGGATTCCCGCGATTGGCCGTGCCGAGGATGGTTCCGCCCTGAAACGTTATCCCTCTCACTCTCTCCTTTGTAAGCGGGATAAAGGGTTCATCCGTGTACAGAGATCCGTAGCCATTTTTGATTCCCAGGACTTCCCATCCTTTTTTGAGTGCTGCAAGTGTTGCTGCCTGAATTGCGGCGTTGAGTCCCGGAGCGTCGCCACCTCCTGTATTGATCGCTATTTTCATATTGGTCGTATGTTTAGTCAGATAGATTTTTAATGATAGCTGCTGCTAAAAATAGGGAATAAAAACGGTTGTTGATATGTTGGCTTTTGGATAGAGATTCAACGCCATGTACCCACTTCTTTGGTTTGCATCGTAGAAACGCTATAATAGAGTAGTGATGATTGAAATTTTCTTAAAACGTGGATTAACATGATAGTCAAAGAGATAAAAGAACAGTTAAAAACATCGGATAAACCGGTAGCCAAATCGTTCCATACCGGGAATAAGTTTAAAGTCCTGCTGTTTGGTTTTAATAAAGGGATGAAAATGGAAGATCATACGGCGAAGCATCCCACCAAACTTCTTGTTTTGGAGGGAGATGTGATCTACCACCAGGAGAAACAGGATACTCGTCTGAAACAGTACGATGAAATCGAGATACCTGCCAATGTGCCCCATTCCATCGGTGCACTGAAACAGAGTCTTGTTCTGCTAACCCAGGGCTAACCGAAAGCGGGTTAAATTATCGAACGTTCTTGCGAAGACGTCAGACCGGGATAAACGCCATTACACCGGGCATGGGCATCTTTACAGGCCATATTCAAAATATAAAAGGCACTTCAATTCAATGAAGTGCCTTTTTCTATGTTCGGCGATGATTTGGGGAACATCTCAATCGCCTAACTTGAACAGGTTCTTATCACTGTGCGGATCGCTTTAAAGCAGTATCCACGCAGCATTGGTTCTTTAGGCTACCGGTTCTGCTTCAGTAAGCTCAGGAGCTTCTGGAAAGTCAACAGGAATTTCCGTTACGTTGTGCAGAAAATTCGTTGTTGCTTTCTCGCCTACGTTAACGATTACGTCAACGAGATTTTCCTTATCGTAGCCCGCGTCAAAGAAATTTTGAAGAGCATCGTCAGAAACTTTTCCGCGATTTTCGGCAATCTCTTTGACAAGCTTTGCAAGTGCATCGAACTTCTCATTAAAAGGGGCATGACCTTTGCGTAGTTCAATCGTCTCCTCTTCGGTAAATCCGTTCATTTTACCCAAGGCGGTATGTGCAGCCTGGCAATAGGTGCATGCATTTACCTGGCTAACAACAAGATTTACAATCTCTTTCTCTTTATTGTTAAGCGAGGTTTTGCCGTTGGCAAACGTCATGTACCGTTCAAGAGCATTGTCGGAATACGCATAGGTTGCGTAGATATTTGGAACAAAGTCGAGTTTGGACTCGAGGTTGTCGAAGATTTTTTGATTTTTCTCGGATACTTCACTTCGTTCGGGTACTTTAAAAGGTCTCATTTGTATGGGTTGTTTTTGTTTTCGATTTAATTCACTACAAAGATCGTTATCATTCACAAACCTATAAATGCCAGTACGTCACTTCGTATTGTCAATTATTCCCGTATGCAAGTTCAGTATTCGATTTTCTGAATTCAGTTGTTGTCATCCCGGCCTGCTTTTTAAACAGTTTACTGAATTGCGCCGGATCGTCATATCCAAGCTCCATTCCAATCTCTTTCGAGGTTTTGTCCGTATAGAGAAGCATACGTTTTGCTTCAATAATCACCCGGTTATGGATTACCTCGAGCGGAGTTCTGTCGGAGTTTTTGCTAAAGATATTAGCGATTGTTTTCGGCGATTTATACATCAGTTTTGCGTATTCTTTCACAGATTTTTTAGTTTTAAAGTGTTCCTCCACCAGCACATTAAATGTCCGTATCATGTCTATTTCGGACTGTTTATCGCTGTCTTTGACGATCTGATCATTGGCCAGGCGCGTACATTTAATGATGAATCTCTTTAGCAGAATTCGAAGCATCTCCTCCCGGCCGGTACCTGTTGTATCGAACTCCTCGGCTAATACACGAAACAGAATCCGGAATGATTCTTTTTCGTTTTCCGGTATATGCAGTGATGGAACGAAATCCGAACCAAAAAACAGAAGTCCGTTGCAGGAAACTTCACTGTCATTGGTGTGGATACAGTAAAACTCGCGGTTGAACTGCAGGTACTTCAGGCTGCAATTAGAATTGTCAATATGTAAATTATGCAGGTATGTGGTACAGACAACCGTGTCCGGTTTAAGATGCATCAATTGACGATCAACCGACAGGGGACATCTTTCGGCACCGTCGTTCCAGATGAACATCAACAACTTTTTATCCTTGTGTGCAGGATCAGGGCGTTCATCGGAGATCGAAAAATGTGCATTGATGGAGCTATTGACATATTGTTTTTCCACAATTCCTGTATTACATGGATTTGTTCATACGCTGTTATTGTTTATAAATTTTTGTATCCGGGTAAAATACAAGCCAGGCAAAAGCAAAGTAGTCTCCGAATTTTTTAGTTTCGAGCATTTTGCCTTCCATTGGCCCGGAGGTAGCTTTTCCTGAAATATTCCAGGTGCTTTCCGTTTTCAGGTCGATAACGTTTCCATCTCTGAACTCAAATTCAAGCTTTTCACCATCTACAACTGGCGAGAAGACCCCGGTAGCTCCGTCATCGCGCGAGTTTTTAATGGATGGATTATCCAGCGCGGATGCCATGCCGTCGAGGTGAAAAATGACGACCGGCTCACCGTTAATTTCGTCATGCAGAACCTTGGCCTCTTCCGTTATACTGTAGGGATATCCCACCTGGACATCGCCGGATCTGACTCCCACAACTTTTTCCATGGGAGGGAGCTTGTCTGAGATCTGGTCATCATCCATCAAGAACGGAGAGTTGTTGATATCATCGTATCCGGCATATGGATTTTCGCCGTAGTTTCTTCTGTGGCCGGTCTCTTTAGAAAGTACGGGGGCGTTGGGATAGGTTTCACGAAACTGCTCAAATGAAATCAGCTGGCTTGGAAGAATTTTTAACTGCTTCCCGGTCAGGTCACCGACAATGGCTTCTCCTGAAAACTGCTGCCAAAGCGTTTCGGTTTTTCGGTCAAACATCACAAGATCGGAGTTTCGCAGCATACCGGAGACACCAAAATTGTAGACTTCTCCGTCAAGGCGGCGGTCAAAGACAATTGCCGAATAGCAGAGCGGACAAAACGTGACCGACACTGGTACACCGCCAATTTCATCATTGGCTATTTCGTGCCAGATCAGCACCTGGATTGGATAGGCTTTTGCTTCACCGTTAACTTCAAGGGAGATGACCGGTTCTTTTGGATCGATCCACCCGGCGGCCTCCTCCTGGGATACAAAATTTGGATTGTTGATTGCGGGAATTCCATCTTTACCCGGTCCCCCGCCAATAAGTTCGCTCAGGTCGATGCTCCGTTTTTCAAGATTGGTATCAAAACCGCTGACCGGAAGCCGCTGGGCATCGGAACATTCCCAAGTGAACAGGGCGGTGATGAGAAGTGCAACAACTATGGAACTGTGTGAAAATAATTTCATGGGTCGTTTGTTTTTTCTTTAAGAAACAAAAGCTGGCCGTCCCATCCATAACGAAACCGTAACAAGGTCATTGAGCGTTTATATCACCAATGGGCAGTTGGGTTTACAAGAAGGAGAGAGGGTGAACGACAACCGGTGGGCCGTGCGTCATTCAATCCCGCGTTGGAAACGCGTGGCTACAAAGCGGACGTCCCTGGCGGGACTGAACGGTTGGGATAGGTTGATGCCTGGTGGCGTTGCGGGCTTTACACTTGTTTATATCGTTTGTAAAAGAATTGCTGAAATCCCCCTGAATCCCCCTTTGGAAAGGGGGAGTTTTTGGTTCCTTGGTCGTGAATCAAACCGAAATTCGTAAGGTGAGTCTCGGAGAGACGACCGCTTTGTAGCCCAGCAATTCATTGCCGGGTTGGGAGATGCGGGCGTATCCCATGGAAATCCGCGAAACGGATGGCACGCCATGGTTTGGATAAAGATACGATCTTCTAATACCGGCATTGGATACGATTACGGTATGTCGGTCTGAGAGTCGGTTCAAGGTTTTGGAGGGCCGTCCGTTTCACGGACTTCTCAATTGATCTCATCCGTCGTTAAAACTGACGTTAAAACGTCAGGCTATAAAGCGGACGTCCCGTTCGGGACTGAACGGTTATGGCGGGTTGATTCCTGGTGGCTTTGCGGATTGTACTTGTTTAATCGTTTGTAATTGGCCTACTGAAATCCCCTTTTAAAAAGGGGGACTTTTTGAGCTCTTTGTTGATGAATCAAACCGAAATTCGTAACGCGAGTCTCGAAGAGATGACCGCTTTGTAGCCCGGCAATTCATTGCCGGGTATTAGGTGAAAGCCCCACTCCACACAATCCGCGGAGCGGATGGCCCCTAAGAAGAACGTAGAATCTATTCAATTAACGCCATCTCATCCTCCGACTGCTCGAGCAGCATCTGAACCCTTTCCATAAAGAGTTCAGCACGCAGGTAACCCACAACCCGTGCATCTTTCACTTCGCGGCCGTCCGGTCGAATAAACACGATGGTGGGCACACCGGCAACATCAAAGCGATCGCGCAGCTCGCGGGAATCGTCTGATTCGTAGTTGGTCATATCCACTTTGAACCGTTTGAACTCCCTGGTGGATTCAATCACCTCTGCATCCGTGTAGGTTGACCGCTCAAGCTCCAGACAGGGGATACACCAGTCGGCGTAAAAGTCGAGCATCACGGGCTGATTGTTTTCAATCGCTTCACTGTAGGCCTCATCGCTGTAGGGCTCCCACTCAACACCCTCTTTCTGGAGATTCATAATGAGCATGGCGCCAACAAGTAATAAAGCGGCTCCTACACCCCATTTTATTCTCGTAAACGTTTTCACTCCTTTTCCTGAAGACTCGAGGAAGCCGAGATAGATCCCGCCCGCGATAACCGTTGCGATGATGGTGTGAAACGAGTATCCGGGAAAGAATGCCAGTGAAAGGTAGAATCCGGCAACACCCACAAGCACAACGCCAAACACCTTTTTGACCCACACCATCCAGGTGCCCGATTTTGGCATCTTGGAGAGCAGGCCGCTGAACGTGCCGAGAATCAGGTAGGGAAACCCAAGGCCGAAAGCCATCACAAAGAAGAGGGCAAAGCCGAACAACGGATCACCCTGGGATCCCACAAAAGCCAGCAGCGCAATAATCGGCGGGCCGATACAGGGAGCAGCAAAGACGCCAACAACCAGGCCGGAAAAAAAGTGGCCAAGCACTCCGCCGGTTTTTCTCTGTGTTCCGCTGAGCGACTGCATCCAGGAGGAGGGAGGCTGGAGCTCATAAAGCCCGAACATGCTAAGCGCAAGGGCAAAGATCAAAACACCGATACCTGCCAGCACAACAGGGCTCTGCAGCCAGCTGCCAAATAGCGCGCCCGTAAATGCCGCCGCCACACCCAGCACGCTGTACATAAACACAATGCCCATCACATAGACAAAAGCCATGAAAAAAGAGCTGCCCAGCTTGCTCTCCTCTTCTTCCCGGCTGCCAAACAGCGAAACGGTGACCGAAAGCATCGGGTAGACGCAGGGGGTAAGGTTGAGGGCCAGGCCGATCAGGAAAATTCCGGCAAAGGCCCAGAACAGACCCATTGTGTCGAAAAGAGCGGCAATTTCGCCTCCACCGCGCGCCGACAAGGCATCCGTTATGGATCCGTCGGAGGTTTCAATACCGTCAAAAAAATCAGCGTTCAGGGGTTGAAATCCCGTGCCCTCGGCGGTAACGTCCACCGGAATAGAGAGGTCGATGGTTGTCGGTGCCAGGCAGACCTCGTTATCGCACGCCTGCACAAGCAGAGAGCCGGTGAGCTCGTAGCTGCCCGGTTCCAGATCTTCAGAGGCGTAGATGGTGAACAAAATTGGTGATTCCCCCTCGAATACGTCCACGGGCTCCTCGGAAAATTCAAAATTGTACTCCTTAGACGGGGGATATTGAATACCGGTAGCTGTCAGCTTTTCGGTGCTGTTGATCGTCAGCTTGGTGCCGATGAGGAAATCCTGCGACGGCTGGTCCGAATTCACGTGCCAGGTATCCTCCAGGTTCAGCAAAACGGCATGTTTGGCGGACGTGCCGGCGGGGATTACATTTTGAGACTGTTTGATCTCAATATCGAGTTTATCCTTGCTCGATGCATTCTGGGCATGGAGCGCTGCCGGCAGCAAGAGCATCAGCGAGAGCAGGAGGCTAATCTGTTTCACAAAAGGTTTCGTAGTACAGTTCATTAACGTTCGATAAAATGGTTGTCGGGTCTCTATGAAATTCTTAACGTCTGCAGGAGCCTGTTCAGTGCCCGGTGTCTGGCAGCTCCATTCTGTAATTTACGACATATTCGTGAATGTAGGATAAATCAACAGAGTTAGTTTTTCGAAAACCTTGTCTGATGCTGACAACGAGAGATGCAGATTCGTTCAGAAAAAACGGTCCTGGTAAAAATTTATCCCGGCCGGATGCACCACCGCTTTTAGTGGTTGCAGCGGTTCAGCGGACCGGTTTCAGGAACTTGGAATCCAGATTTTAAACGTTGTGCCGCTGTTGCCGGGACTCTCCACAGATACTTTGCCGTTGTGCAGGTTGAATATTTTCTTTGCAATTGCAAGCCCGAGGCCGGCATTGCTTCCGCTTGTACGGCTTTTATCCGCCTGGTAAAACCGGTCAAAAATATGGGGGAGGTCCGCCTCGGGAATTCCGGACCCGGTATCCGATACCTCAATACGCACATCTGTACCCTCGTTCGAAAAGCCAACCGTAACGGTCCCGCCTTCAGGTGTGTGCTCAATGGCGTTGTTGATCAGGTTTGATATCGCCCGGTTCAAAAGCCCGATATCCGCGGTAATGTAGGATTGCGATGTTTCTGGAAACCCCGCGGTAAGCGTCATATTCTTCTTTTCAGCGATGGGCTTAAACTGCAGCACGAGGTCTTGCACCAGTTCGGCCACCGACACACTTTCAAGGACCGGCTGAACATTTTCGGCATCGAGCTTGGAGAGGTCAAACAGGTCGCCGATCAGGTTATTCAGGCGTTTTGTATTCCCGATCGCCGTTTCAATGTACTGGTTGAACTGCTCCTTGGTTAAATCTTTACCTTTAATTTGTATAGTTTCGAGATATCCCTGGATGGAAGCGAGCGGACTGCGGAGATCATGGCTGACATTCGCCACAAGCTCGCGCCGCAATCGATCCGATTTTTGAATGTCCAGCATGCTCTGATAGAGATTATCAGCCATCCGGTTGAACCCCCTGGAGAGTTCCGAAAGCTCATCATTTCCTTTCACGGCGATCCGCTTGGTCAGCTCACCGCGCTCAAAATCTGTGACCGTGGATTTGATTTTATTCAGGCGCTGGGTGAGCTGCCGAAACAGAAGCAGCCCCACCGCAAGGCTCAGAAGAAGCACAGCCCCGATGATTAAAATCGATCCGCGGGTAATGTAACTATCGGTCAGCATGGCAAACGTTTCAGTAAACTCTTCTCCCTCTAAAACCACGTAGAGATAGCAGCTCTGCGAGCCCATAATGCTGATATGTGCCACGCTGAATGGCTTTCGCTGCCCCGGGTTCAGCGGGTCGGAAGCCAGAATCGGCATCGGTTCACCGTCAATGAAGGCATCCAGGGGGGCGGTATCCACAACCGGCTGGTGGCGAACCACATCTTCACCGGACCCCGGACGTACACTTTTGACGGCACCGTTGCTGTTGAGGAGATAAAAATCAAACTGCGGACTGCTGCCTTTCAGCTCCACCAGGCGGGCTTCAATCTTCTCCTGGTCAAACTCATCCTGCACCATCGGCTCAATCTCGCGAACCAGGTTGGCGGCAAGATCTTTATTCGTTTTCTGCAGCGCCTCCTGGGCCACCTGCGATGAGGCCCGGATACTGATATAGGCAACCAGCACCCCGAACACAACCAGGATGATGGAGAAAATGACGGCAAGTTTTAAATAAAAACTACGCATGGTTTTCGGCCTCTTGTTCTGTATCAGCAAAACGGTAGCCTACGCCCCAGACGGTTTTGATGTAGTCCGGTTCCGATGGATCGTCCTCGATTTTGCTTCTGAGCCGGTTGATATGGGAGTTTACAGTGTGGCTGTACCCTTCATAGCTGTATCCCCACACATCGTTGAGAAGCTCTTCGCGGCTGTAGGCTTTCCCGGGATTCGAGAAAAAGAGCAGAAGCAGGTCATACTCCTTGCTGGTCAGCTCAACTGGTTCGCCATGCAGCTGCACGCGGCGCTTGTTGGGATCCACCTTGAGATCCTTGTACTTGAGGATGGATTTCTTGTCGCTCTCTTCCGAGCTGTGATGGGCCCGGCGGAGAATCGCTTTAACGCGGGCCAGCAGCTCGCGCACGCTAAACGGCTTGGTCATATAATCATCTGCACCAATCTCAAGCCCAAGCACCTTATCCACCTCTTCCGATTTGGCCGTTAACATCAGGATGGGGACCTGTTTATCAACGGACCGGATCTCCTTGCAGACGTCAAACCCGTCCATTTTAGGCAGCATCACATCAAGCAGGATAAGGGAGGGATCGGTTGCTTTAAATGTTTCAACAGCCTTCACTCCATCCATCGCAATGTGCACGTCGTACCCTTCATCCTCAAGATTGATCTCTAAAAGGTTAACCAAATCCTGATTGTCCTCTACAACAAGTATCGATTCTTTTGTGTGTGACATGGTATCATATTTTTTTAATTATTCTATCCGGAAGATCATGCCTCTTTGTGCTACGTTCATCACATGAACATAACAAAATTATTGTGCAGTTGATTTGAAAACTGGGTTCGTGCTGATCTGTCTGGATAAGGTCCTCTTCTCATCCGACGACTTCCCGTCATCGGATGAGTGGAGTAGGTCCGAATCTCTGCATCAGGTCTCGTACGGCCGGGGGATGAGTTTCTGAGTTTAGAATTGTCCATTTTTGGTTCTGATGCAAAAAGAGTAACACCCCTCCCCACGCGGAAAAACCCGCGTGGTACTCCCCTGAAGGGGAGATTTCACAAGCTCCTTCTGTCAAAGTGTGATTTGGAATTTAAACCGATCGACTCATTGGCAAGCTGTTTGCTATGACGAAGACAGGGGATCGCGGTCGGAGCCCGCGATGACGGCGGCGGGGTGGTGTGAGCCTACACAAATTCAAACGTCTCCCCGTCGAACAGTCCCTTGTCGCTCATTTTCAGTTTCGGGATCACAAGCAGCGCCATGAACGAGATGGTCATAAACGGGGAGTTGAGCGTGCTGCCCATGTCGTGAGCCCGGCGGGTCAGGCGCTTGTAGTGTGCCCCGGTTTCATCCCCCGGCCAGTCCGTCATGATGCCGCCGACGGGCAGGGGGAGCAGGTCGGTGCCCGACGGCCCGCTTGTGGCGATGCCGCCTTTCGCCTCCATAATCTGGTTGATAACGGTGGCCATGTGTTCATCAGAGGATCCCACCGCAATGATGTTGTGCGAGTCGTGCGCAACTGACGAGGCGATGGCCCCGTCCCTGATTCCAAAATTTCTGATAAACCCGAGGGCCGGCGCGGCCTCTTTGTACCGGTTAACCACCGCCACTTTCAGAATGTCCCGTTCAGGATCGGGCTGAACAACTCCATCGGTTAGGTTCAGAGTCTCCATAGATTTTTCAGTCACCAGTTCGCCGTCCCGTGCCACAATGACCGGCATCTCAACACTCCCAGAGTCATTCTCTGCTTTCAGCGCCAGGTCGCCGGCAGAAATCGTGCGGGGCCGGAAATTGTTGATCACGGCTGCATCGACCTTATCAAACCGAACGGTACCGTCACGGAAGACGCACGCTCCGTTGATCCAGGTTTCGGCAACATTCATGCTCTCCATGGAGTCCAGGAGTACAAAATCGGCCGGATCGCCGGGCTGCAGCAGGCCCACATCCAGGTTGTAGTGCTGCACGGCGTGAACCGAACAGGCCCGGAGGATCTGGAACAGGTCGTAGCCGTGACGGAGCGACCGTGCGGCAAGCCGGTTGATGTGTCCCTCCACCAGGTCGTCGGGGTGTTTATCATCAGAGCAGAACATCAGGCGGTCCGGGGCCTCCAGAAAGAGAGGGTGGAGGGCCTCGTAATTTTTGGCGGCGCTTCCCTCGCGGATGGCGATCATCATACCGGCGGCCAGCTTGTCGCGCGCTTCCCCAATGGTAAAGCACTCGTGGTCGGTGGAGATCCCGGCCGAGGCGTATTTCTTTGCGTCCTCGCCCGTCACGCCCGGCGCGTGGCCGTCTACCGGCTTCTCGCGGACCCGGGCCGACTCAATTTTCTTCAGCACATCGGGATCATCGTTCAGCACCCCCGGCCAGTTCATCATCTCCGCCAGGTAGCGGATCTCCTCGCGATCCAGGAGTGTGGCCACATCATCCGGCGTCAGCTCAGCCCCGGCCGTCTCGAACGGTGTGGCCGGCACGCAGGAGGGAGCCCCGAAGTAGAACTTCAGCGGCACCTTCCGGCCGTTGTCAATCATATACTCCACGCCCTCCATGCCGCAGACGTTGGCAATTTCGTGCGGATCGGAGACCGTAGCCACCGTTCCGTGCTGCACCGCCAGCCGGGCAAACTCCGAAGGGACCAGCATGGAGCTTTCGATGTGGATATGGGCGTCGACGAATCCCGGCGCGATCACCCGGCTGGACACGTCCGCCTCCCGCCTCCGTTCAACCGAGCGGATATGCCCATCGTCAATGGTTATTTCTCCCGGAAACTGACGGTTGTTGAGAGGGTCCAGTATTGTGCCGCTGATTTTATTCATCTGATGATCGGTTCTGTAAGCAGTTGGCCATTTTTGATTAATATAGATGATGAAGCCGATACAAAAAAGGGGAGGTTTCCTGACCAAACCCAAAAGATCCGCAATGTCTCAATCAGACATTGCGGATCTCGAGGGAGGCCCCTTAGGCGTTGAATCGTGGAATCGTTGAGTGCGCCTCCGGCGCGTAGAATTGTTGAGTGTTCGCTTCGCTCACGTGTAAAAGCACGTAAGTTAGTAATCTGGGAAACGGTTCAACAGTTCAACGTGCCGAAGCCAGTGTATTTCTGGTCCCGAAGAATTTCGGGGGATTTCGGGGGCGTACTCCACACGATACAAAGATCGAAGCGGGCGCTGCTGCAATTCCTCAAAAAATCCACAATGCCTCAAAAAGACATTGTGGATCTTCTCACACACACTCTCTCCGTCCCTCTTTCACTCCCTCTTCCAAATCCCCATTCAGACTTTGCAGATCTCCTGTCAAGCAGAGCAGGAAGTAAATGCTCAATGAATAAAGCATTTTTAAATTTTGCTTTTTGTAAAAAGCAAAACTATATTTTGCTTAATACATTTAACATTATGGAAAAATTATTAAAACTATCAGACAAGAAAGCAGCCGGAGTACCAAAGGAGTTTAAACGATTTTTGCACTCAGAAATCGACTGGAATCAACAGTTGATTGTGATATTGGGTCAGAGAGGAACAGGTAAGACTACTTTTTTGCTTCAGATGCTGCATAAAAACCGCTCAAATGCAATCTATTTGAGCCTGGATGACATTTACTTTGAAGCGAACCGGTTAATTTCACTGATTGACATTTTATATGAACAGGGCTATCGAAGGTTTTTTCTGGATGAAGCACATCGGTATCGATATTGGTCGAAAGATTTGAAAAATGCGTATGATAATTATCCTGATGTGCAGATGGTTGTTACCGGTTCATCCATACTTCAAATCAGGCAGGGGCAAGAGGATCTTTCCAGGAGAGCAACCGTATATAATATGCCGGGTTTATCATTTCGGGAGTTTTTGCACTTGCAGTATAACAAGAAATTTAAGTCACAATCACTTAAGGCAATTTTAGAGTCTCATTTTGACATAGCAAACGAGTATCATGACCGGGCGAATATAATGAGTGCATTCGGGGAATACCTTCAATACGGGTATTACCCATTCTCTATAGAAGGGGAGGCAACATTTTTCCAGAAACTAAGAGAAATGACAAGCCTCATTCTGGATGTGGATGTAGCTCCATTTGAAGATCTGAATTATTCGACCGTCCGAAATATGAAAAAATTGATCTATGTAATCAGCCAGTCTGTTCCATTTAAACCAAACATTTCCAAGATTTCCAAAAAATTAAGTATTCCCCGTAATACAGTCCTGAAATTGCTTGACCTGCTTGAGCGGGCAGGATTGATTGCACTTTTAAAAAGTGACACGAAAGGAATCAGTTATCTCCAAAAACCGGAAAAAATTTATCTTCAGAATCCCAATTTAATAGATCTTTACTCCGATCATAACCCAGAGACCGGAAATGTGCGGGAGACCTTTTTTATGAGTCAGTTGAGTCCCGGTTATACAATAACGTCCTCAAAATTTGCAGACTTTATGGTAGATGGTATCTACACGTTTGAGGTAGGAGGCCCTACGAAAACAAATGAACAGATCCGGGGAATACCCAACGCATATATAGCGGCCGATCGCATAGAGGGTGGGTCCGGTAATAAAATTCCGTTGTGGTTGTTCGGCTTTTTGTATTAGAGGGATGATTCGAAAACCTCCGGGGTTTCCAAAACCCCGGAGGTTTCGTGGCCAATTTCCAAAAGATCCGCAATGTCTTTCTGAGACATTGCGGATCTGCTCTTCCCAAATCCACCAACTTCCCAATTAAAAATTTTTTTGCCATTTAGATTAAAGAAAGCTAATGGCCCGCCGATAATGCTAAAAGAAACATCTCATAAACGGTTTTACACGAGTGATGATGTGGTTGATACGCCGGTTTACCCGGCGGCAGCGCAGTCTGAAGCAGACGTCTTCGGTGCGTTGAAAAGTAACGACTGCAGTGATGTGTGTGCTTCGGCACACCATCCGCGGAACCTTATATATGTTCATTCACATAATGCGACGTCGATTTGTGCCCCGGCCCACAGGTTGTTGTTCACTTCCATGAACGGCACGATGGACACCGGGAGCAGCCTGGGTTTGCGGCAGATACTTCTGCCCAATTTTTCGGTTCTTCAGAGGGACGCGAAAAATTAGAATTAGAAAAATGTAACCTGATGCTGTAACAAACCGCTCGTCAAATCCTCTTGTAAACAAACAACACAAACAGACGTTTTTCTAAAAAACGGATAACTAATACTAAATAAACATACTCGGAGTACCCCATGGGACAACAACAACTTTTACTCGTAATACTCGTAACCATTATCGTCGGTATCGCGACGGTCGTAGCCATCAACACCTTCGGCTCCGCAGCCGACCAGGCGAATATAGATGCCGTGACTCAAGATGTTGCACAAATTGGCGCATCAGCTCAAGGATACTACATGAAGCCGGATATGCTTGGTGGCGGTGGTCAAGACTTTACCGATATTAGCTTTGACAATATTTCTTTTGCTTCTGATTCTGTGAATGCAGATGGAAGTAGAGCATTTAATGAAAATGGAGTCTACGTAATATCTTCTGGCAGTTCAGACAGTTTTACTTTAACTGCTCATCCAGCAAGTGAAATTGACGGAGATATTGATGTAACTTCAACTGCCTCTAATACGATGGAAGCAACAGTAGAAGAAAATGGCATAACTTGGGTAAGAAGCAGTCCAGGAACCAGCAACTAATAACGCAGCAGATCATAGACAAAAAAAAGCTCCTTCGGGAGCTTTTTTTTTGTCTATATTTAGGGGTGAAAGTGTAAAACCTTATTTCGAGAGACTCATAACATTCATAATCTGATGATATGCCTGAGATTTTAACGGCTTATTTCTTTAGATATTCAATAACATGGGCCAGCAACAACTTCTTCTCTTGATTTTAGTTTTGATCATAGTGGGAATTGCCTCCTACCTGGCGATTGATCTGTTCAGCTCGGCATCAGACGCCTCAGCGGAGGATGCGCTGAAAGCGGACCTGTCCACAATTGCCGCATCGTCTCAAAGCTACTACTACAAGCCGGCCATGATCGGTGGTGGAGGGAGCTCGTTTGAAGGGATCAATTTCAATAAGTTCTCCTTCAGCGGCACAGTGCAATCAGCCATACCCCGCGAGGCGGAAAACGAAAACGGCAGCTATACAATTTCGGACGTGGCGGCGGGTGAATTCCTGGTCACCGCAATCGCGAAAGGGCAGGAGCTGACCACCATGGCCGTTCGCGTCTGCCCCGACACCTTCCGGGTGGGAACCGTCGGCCGGGACGGCACCGCCCCCGAGCCCCCGGCCTGCACCCCATAACAACACAGGGCGGTGAATTTGGTCCCGCTGGTTCGTTGAGAAATTTTTTTGTGAGACATCCGGGTCAGACGTGAAAGTTCTTTTCATTTGACGTTACCAGGTTTCCGTCGAAAAGATTGATCTCCCTGTCGGCGTAGGTTGCATCGTGCGGTGAGTGGGTGACCATCACGATCGTTGTGCCCTCCCGGTTCAGTTTTTTGAGCAGTTCCATCACCTGGTCTCCCCGTCCGGAATCAAGATTGCCGGTCGGTTCATCGGCAAGAATCAGTTTGGGCCCTGTAACGACCGCTCTCGCAATGGCTGCACGCTGCTGCTGGCCCCCGGACAGTTGCTGCGGGTAGTGGTCTATCCTGTGCATCATTTCCATTCGCTCAAGAGCCTCTTTCACGCGTTCACTTCGATCTTCAGATGACGTTCCAAGATAGAGAAGCGGCATCTCCACGTTCTCGAACACCGTCAACTCGTCAATCAGGTTAAAGCTTTGGAAAATAAACCCAATCGTGCCTTTTCGAATGTTGGCCCGTTCTTTTTCAGATGCCTGCGACATATCGTGATCCAGAAAATGGTATTGGCCGCCTGATGGTGCATCCAGTAGTCCTAAAATGTTCAGCAGCGTGGATTTACCGCAGCCGGAGGGTCCCATCACGGCGCAGAACTCGCCTTCATTGATGTCGAGACTGATTTCATTTAGCGCGGTGGTCTTTACGCTGTCCGTGGTGTAAACTTTTTGAAGCTGGTTGATTTCTATCATGGTTTTGTGTGGTTTTTATTAAAAATTTTAATTCAATTGTCCGATAATTGGTTAACCACCATCCATCAGGTGATGGAGTAATCCTTTCAGAGGCTGCGATAGAATTACTAACTAAATTAACGTTCCGGTTCATATTGCCACGAAGGCTCAAAGACCCGAAGGTTCACGAAGGTCACTATTATGGTTTAAATAACCTTCGTGATTCTTCGGGCCCTCGTGGCTTCGTGGTTGATATCATGAACTTTTGAATATTGCTTATTAGTTCTTTTCTCAATGCCTTTCGAGAGGAGGTTTTTGATTTAAATTCATCAGACATAATTAATTGAACACGATAATTGAAGTAATCATAATCCACATCTGATCTCATTATTGCAGATTAAGCGTTTCATTTTCACCAAAGGGTTCATAGCTGGAAATAATGACTTTGTCGCCGCTGTTCAGGCCCGAGACGACCTCAAAGTGATCGGGATTCTGGCGGCCAATTTCGATCGGCTGGCGTTCCGCTCGGTCTCCATTGTCAGTCAGTTTGTAGACCCAGTTTCCGCCGGTTTGCTGGTAAAAGCCGCCGCGATCGATCAGTAGCGCCGGCGATGAATTGCCAAGCTGCAGGCGTATTCGAAGAGTTTGACCCCGCCGCAGATCCCCGGGCGCCTCACCGGTAAAGTGCATATCGACCTGGAAGCGGCCATTTTCCACGATCGGGTAGACCCGCTCAATCTCCAGTGAGTACACGTTTGAACCGATGGTCGTCGTTCCCGTAAGACCTTCGCTGATCCGGGAGAGATTGTATTCATCGATCGAAACCCGAACATTGTAGCTATCGAGGTTGTCAATCTGACCAATGCGTTCGCCGCTGCTGACAGACTGCCCAACGGCAAGGTCAGCCGTGGAGAGCTGCCCGGCCATCGGGGCAGTGACCACAAGCCGGTCCAGAATGCCCTGCACGGCGCCCAGGCTCTGCTGCATCCGGTCCAGGGATTCATCGATCTGGCGAAGCTGCTGGCTCGATTTAATAGAATCCTGCCGGAAAGATTTATATATCAAATCGTACTGCTTCTGCCGATAGAGATAATTTTCCCTGGCCTCCATATGCTCCTGTTCAGATATCATCTCTTCACCATAAAGAGATTGCTGTCGCTTGTAGCTGGCATCCGATACGCGATAGCGATTTTCTGCAGAAGCCAGCCGCTCTTTCAGGCTGAGTGAGTTTTGCTCAATATTCAGGCGGGCGTTTCGCGCCTGGTTGATCTGGTCGTAAATGCCTGAACTTTGCTGAAGCACCTGAAGCCTCAAGTTTGAGTTTGAGAGCGTCAGAATGGTATCTCCTTTCACAACGGTGCTGCCGGACGAAATCAAAATCGACTCGATCACGCCGCCCTCAACCGCATCAAGATAAATGGACCGGCTTGGCTGAAGGCTGCCAGTGATCTGGATAAACTCCTGGAACAGATCTTCCTCAACGGTGCTGATCACCAGGCGGTCGCGATCTACATTTGTAGCCGTGCCGGCGTTTAAAATCTGATAAATCAAAACAAGCGAGACGGACAGAAACACAACTGCAGCGACCAGCAAAAGCCTTGTGCGTGACCACCAACCCGAATCTATTTGCTCGTCCATTCCTCTGTCACCTGGTTTGTCTTTCATTGACTTCTTCATGATTTTAGGTGTAGTCTATTACTCTCAATCTGCAGTTCTTGCTCCCCTGAATCCATACGCACTGTTTCGGGGCCCACCACTCCAGGCGGCGTACGGACGAAATGCGATTGGGGGATATGGATTCGTGATTGAAATGGCGTTGTAGCCGTAAAATCCACCACCGCGATAGCCGTACCCTCCTTCTGAATCTCTGTAACCGCTCGGCCATCCATCTACATCGGCAAATCCATAGTAGCTAATGTTTCCATCACCATGGTTTCCAACGAACGATCGCCCGACGGTATCACCGACCGTGATCACTTTTTCCCAGACGCTCCCGTTCAGATCAAATACCCAGTAGTACGATGCTCCAAAAATGTCGCGCGACTCATCTGAGAGATCACTCAGCGACAGATCCCGGTTCATTTTCATCACCTGGTCGCGCGAATCAATGCGCCGGGCCATTTGATCGAGGCTGCCGGTATTCCATGCGTACTCGCCCGGCACAGGATCGAGCGGTCCCCTGGCGGCTTTTGTGTATTCCAGTTCGGTAAAAGGCCGGAGTGCTGCCCAGTCGGCGTACGCCATCATATCGTCCCAGTGCCAGTACATCATTCGTTGATCTGGACGGTCAGCAACAAACTCACCATCCGCAACACGAATTGTCCCCCCGAGCGCGCGGTAATCCTTAGCACCTGCAGGGTAACGTATCGATGCATTCTGAGCGGTAAGCGTATTTAAAAATGCCACATAATCGCCCTGTGACACCTCATACTTCATGATATAAAATGGATCCACCCCTTTTGGAAATGAAGCGGGAATCGGTCCCTGTTGATCCCCGCGGTATTGGGCACTGTTGGAGCGGTAATAAAGATCTCCTTCGTCTGTTCCAACAGGGATTGTCTCATCCTCGGATTCAATCTCGTAGAGTCCGTGATAAGATCCATCCGGGCCGGACTGGTAAAATCCATAGTAATTAAGTGCTGTGGTATCAGGATCTCCCAGTGTAAATCCTCCTTCCGGGATATACACCATCTCAATACCATACGCCTCCGTATCTCTGGTGAGGTCACGTATATTTACGGCTGATGTGTCAATCTTGACCTGCACCCTGTATTTCAGCTCCCCTCTGTAGTTGTCGGATGCATAGATAAACATTCCCCTTCCGTCATCCGCAACGTTAATGGTAGCATCCGGCATCTCCTCATCTGCTTTCCAGAGCATTTGTTCACTGCCTGGCAGAATCGGAATATGCGTATATCCACTTACATCAATGGATTTCAGAAATACCCACGCGGCATCATGGTTTTTCTCGTTGCGCCAGGCGTTCTCCCACTCAACCGTAACGTTGTAGTACCGATTGGGAAAATCGAGTGTTTGGGCTTCTACATGAGAGATGTGTATTCCTATTTGGTCAGATTGCTGACCAAAAATGGTCAAGGGGATGATTGCCAAAATCATCATTAAGGAAAATAGTTTCTGAGATTTCATAGCGCTGTTGCTTTTTGATTTATTCATTCCAGTTGATACCAAGTTCCTCTAAAGACGCCTCATACAGATCGCCATTCTCAACAAAGATGAGTCGTCCATCCGGCAGTACTTCCGCGTACCAGCTGTAGGGCAGATTGAGTCGCCGGCCGGTGTCCCATTGGAAGCCGTATTTTTGATGGATGTAAAGGCCGCGTTCTCCCAGCTTCTGCTCCTCTTCTTCGCTCAGGCCTGCACGGTTGACGATGATTTTGGTCTCGTCATGGTTAATGACTGGACTGTAGGTAACCGATGGATACGGACTGACGGCATCACTCAGCCAAACGGGATCGCTGTAGCTTCCGTCTGAATTCAGCTCTGACGTGAAAATTCCCCTTGGCTCGCCATCGGAAGCATTGATGAAGAGATATAGAGTGCCATCATTTGCAATCCGGAAATAGCCGGCATTTTTGAGCGCGGGCTGCATTTCCACCGGATCACTCCAGCTTCCGTCAGCATTTCGATCGACCCGAAACGCATTATTCACGCGATCAGCGCCCGGTGATGGTCGGTTTCTTGTTTTGTAGACGATTCGCTGACCGTCTGGAGAAATGGCCAGATTGTAAAGGGTATCTGTAAACGTCAGCTGCCTGACATCCCACCCCGACTCTGTTCTCTCAGCGATGTAGGGAACCTTGTCGCCATAGCTTTGATAGCGTGTAAACACAAGTGTGTTCCCATCTGCCGTCACGTCGGGAGACCCTTCGGAGATACCTTCAAGGGAGATGACGCCGGGTTCGAATACCTCAAATTCGACGACATCTTGTGCATAAACATTAACTGCGGAGAAAGTGATGAATGCGATATATAATAGACGATACATCATAAAAATTTCTTATTGATTGTGATTATTGAAAGAGTTTGCCAGATCCGGAATATCCGAAATGGGAATTTTGAATATTTCTGTCTGGCCCCGAAACCCGCTGTTGAAAAAGAGATACTCTCCGGTTGGATCAATCCGCCCGCCGTAGGTGTAGGTGAAATCACGCGTAACGGGTGGCCCAACCAGTTCTGGCTCGCTCCATTCTGAGTCTGTTTTCTCCATTTTGAATATCCGATCGGGAAAGCCCTGGTCACGATCACTTCGATGAAAAAGCAGAATATCGCCGTTGGGTCCCATGGACGCACCCGCTTCCGGCTGCTCCGTATTGAGTCCCTCCATGATAGGTCTTACGGTATAGTTTCCACCATCTACTTCGGCAAGATAAAGATCCCCTCTTCCCGCCTGATCAAGACCCTCAACTTTGCCCCAGGTGCTCAATAGAACATTTCCATCGGGCGTAAACGCAGGAAAAATATCGTAGCTGTCTGTATTGACACTTGATGGCAGATGCGTAATGTTCCCAACGGATGTAGGTGTATCGAGGGTAAGCATGTAGTAGTCACCTCCTCCTTCGTGCGGATAAGCGTCTGTTTTGGGTACGCCATGGGCCAGTAACCGATCCTGGTCGGGCGAGAGTCCTATCGAATAGAAATCCCAGGCTGTTGTGTCATACTCCACAAACGTGGTATTCCACAAATCGCCCTCTTTTTCAGCCAGGTAGATGAGATTGTCATTAACCAGGTATGTACGATCACCGGATAGGGGAGCGGCCCAGGCCATTCCTTTCGCTTCTATATCGAGCTTCAGCGGGAGCTGCTCCCGCGTCGCCAACAGTGAAGTCCTTACATCGTCACTCCGTTTTGTCATGGTTGCAGGGTGAAACGTATCGAAGAAATCGAACTGACCATCCATCACTGTATCTGATCGACTTAACGCCAGGTGATGCGTATATGTTCTGAAGTAGAGACTATCGGTCGTGAGACTGTCCAGTCCGATCGGTGCTTCATAGTCGACTGTTTCAGATTCGATATATCCGTAAACTGCGCTGTCGACCGCCGTCACGAGTTCAACTGAAAAGCTGATATCCATGGAGTCAGTCTCCATTGTGAGCTCAAAGGTTCCGGACATGATATTAGGCCCCTGATCGTCATAGTTTTCGGGGGCATCAGACATGCTGCACCCAATTAGTAACACCGGTGTGATAATTGCTAAAGCGTGAATTAAAATCTTCATATCTGTTCTTTTTTATAGTGAGATTAATCTGAAGTACGGGCGGCACGGAATCCCATACCTCTCGCCCGATAGGTGGCAGAATACTGTCCAAATCCGCGGTTGGCCATTTGTAGTCGACGGGTATCAAATGCATAGTTACGGGCACGCAGCGCAAGGCCATTCCCGGATCGTGACGGCCAGTCCTCTACTGTATTTCCAGCGTATCCTGAGTAGTTGATATTACCATCACCATGAGATCCGGTAAAGGCTCGTCCGCGTTCATTTCCAACCGTTACAATCCGTTCAAAAAGACCGCCTGTAAGCCCAAGTGCACCGTAGTATCCCGCACCAGATGCCTCCCGGATATTTTCCGCGTTGATACGATGTGCCCGTGTTTCAAAAATGTCGATTCTAAGTGGGCCAATCCCTCCATCTCCACCGATAAAGATGGTCTCTTCCCTGACGCTGAAATCCCGGTCCTGTGGCCGGTAGTTTGCGTTTCCGCGAATGTATTCATCACCATCTTCCCGGTCTGCCATGATGCCGTTTGGGTTGAAGAGCGTATCACCATGTGTGATGCTGGTTGTTCCCCAGGCATATTCATTAGCAACTGCCTCAACAGGTCCACGGGCTGCTTTTTCATATTCCAATTCTGTGAATGGCCTTAATCCGGCCCAGTCAGCAAACAAAGCCCCGTCTTCCCAGCCGAGATAATTGCACGCACGATCGGGATTTTCAGCTACATATCGACCATTGACCCGTTTTATCGTACCGCGGTCTTCATATGCAGACGAACCAAAAATAGCCCGGTTAGCGGTTTGAAGATCCGACAGCGTATTCAGCATTTCGGCATACTGTCCCTGTGAGATCTTGTATTTCATCAGGTAGAAAGCGTCGTACCCATTCGGATACTCAGCGGGAATCGGCCCTTTCTGATCACCTCCACGCCCGCGTCCATACTGATTTTGATAGCAGAGACTTCCGTCCTCATCGCAGACGGATATCGCCTCTGAGGAGGTAACGCGATACGTGCCGGTACTGTCCTCATTCAGGCTGAAAAACGCGTTGTCGGGCCCGTTTTTCCCCAACGGATCACCTGTCTCAAACGGACCATCCGGCACGTAAACCATCTCAATGGCATACATTTCAACGGATTCTGGCAACTCATCAATCGTGTAGTCTGATGCAGCATAATCCCACTCAACCCTCACACTCCAGTTATTAGAACCACGCTCTGAGCGCTGCTGGCCCCTGTAGATAAACACGCCCAGCTGATCGTCCGAGACATCAAACCCCGGTTCCGGCTGATCAGATAGATGATTCCTGATGAGTTCACCCGAGTCATGAGTCAATGCCACGTGCTGAAATCCTCGCGATGGGTCTTTGGCAAACACCCAGGCGGCGTCCCAGTTGGTTTCGTTATGCCAGGAGAGCTTCCAGGATATCTGAAACTCAATGAAGGCCTGATCTCCCTCCATTACAACCTGACCATCTGAAATATCAACATCCGATGCATGTAACAGATTGTTTGTTAATGCCAATGAACACGCGATCGTGAGTGCTATTAGTATCGGTTTGAATCGATGTCTGAATCTTTTTCCGCTTTTTTGATGACCGCGTGTAAGACTTTTATAAAATTGCATAACGTTGTTAGGTATGGGGGTTAAGGAATCTTCTGTATTGAGTATTTTGGTTCAGGTCATAGGATAATGAAAAGGTTACTGCTCGCTTCGGAGCGCTTTGACGGGGTTGTTGACGGCAGCCCTCAGCGTCTGTGAACTGACGGCAAGTGAAGCGATGAAAAGCGTCAGCAGGGCAACGGCCAGTATTACGAGCGGATTGATGTAAATTCGGAAGGCGTAATTTGCAAGCCACTGCGTGACGCCCAGGTATGCGATCGGTCCCGCAATTAGCACGGAAATTCCGATCAGGTAGATATACTCTTTATTTAGCTGAAACAGGATTTGGCCTGTGGATGCGCCCAACACTTTTCGTACGCCAATCTCTTTCTCGCGCAGCGTTGTGAGGTAGGCCGCCAACCCGATCAGCCCAAGCATCGCCACCAGGAACGCAAGTACGCTCAGGTAGATCGTGAGCGACCCTGCCTGCTGATCTTTGATGTAGAGACTTTCAATCCGGTCTTCCTGGAAGCGACTGATAAACGGAAAGGACTGTCCAAGCTTATTATAAGTCGCCCTGATGTCGTCCAGTACGCTGCCCGCACTGGCGGTATTAAAGTTTACAATCGCCCATGCGGTGGTTACATCCGGCCGGACCTCCATAAAATAGGGATCGATCTCTTCACGCAGCGAAAACATGTTGATGTCTTCAAAAAAGCCGTCGATCTGCTTGGGAAATCCAACAGTTCCGTCGTCTTGTGTGTATGACGGCTCCGTTCGAAAAGTCATCCCGATAAGATCCTCTTTCGGCACGCCCATCACCCGTGAAAATTTTTCGGCGCCAGACTGATTAATCAGCGTCAGCAGCTGAGGAGTATTTTCAGTATTCTCAAAATACTCATCCACCGATGTCTCAATTCCATAGGCTTTCAGTGCACCGGGATTCATAAAAATGCGGTATCCATCATCAAAAATCTGGTCATCCCCGTCAATTCGATAGGTCACCTGGTTAAAGGTGCTCCTGGCCAGCGGAGTACCGGATCCAACACCATTGATTCCCGGTACCGACGACAGCCTCTCTTTAAACTCATTGTATTTATCATTGTCCTCCATCAGCACATACACAATACCCTCTTTTGCGTACCCGATATCTTTCTGGTTGATGTAGTTGAGCTGGCTGTTGATGTACCACGTAGCGCTGCCAAGCCCGATCAGAAGCACAAACTGAAAGGTGATCAGACCTTTTCGAAGCGTGACCCCGCGTGTTTTTGGACGGGTCATCTGTTTGTTGAAGAGGTCACGAATATTTCTACCGGAGAGAGTCAGCGCGGGATATAGTCCGGATGCCAATCCAAACATCAGCACGGCCGCCAGGAGCAGTAATGAGGCTGACCAGTTGCTCAGAAATAGATTCTCAATGTTCACATCCATAAACGAATTAAAGTATGGGAGCAGCCATGTGATGAGCGCAAGAACAACGGGCAACGTAAACAGGGCCAATAGTACCGATTCCATCAAAAACTGCCCGGCGACCTGCAATTGCCCTGCCCCCATCACCTTCCGCATTCCGATCTCCCGGTTTCGTCCGGAATATATTGCTATTGAGAGATTGGTGTAGTTGGTAAGGGTAATTAGCAGAATGACCAGCCCGATGATCCCGAATATCCAAAGATAGCGCGGGTTGCCGGGCGTTTTTAACTCGTACAGATCATCTCCATAAAGATGGAGACTTTCGAGCGGTCGGACGACAAAGCCTTTAAACAACTCCGTTTCAGCCGCCAGCCTCGAATTGATTTCTGAAATGTTGTCATCCCACCGCTGCTTTACTGTTTGCGGGCTAACTCCATCCTCGAGAAGTGCGTAGGTACGGCCTCCCCAGTATTCAATCTTGGGATCGTGAAGCGCAATCTTAAATTCGTAGTGAGAGTTCTCGGGGATGTCCTCAATGATTCCGGCAATCTCGTAGGTCGTGGAATCAAGCACAAACGTTTGTCCGATCAGCTCGGAGAGTAATCGCTGATCATCCGGTGAAATCATGTCGGCTGTAGACTCGGTCAGCACCGCCCGGTTCGGAGTGGCCGAAAAGTTTTCGGCGCTTCCGTGTATAAATCTCCAGTCGAACAGGTTGAAAAATGCTGACGGTGTATTGGTCGTCAGAAGTCCGTCTTCGGAATATCGCCGGTCGTCAATCGTCAAAAACGATGCCCCGCCAAAGATCCAAAAGTGGGCAACATCCTTAACCCCGGGCACATTCTCAAAGCCTGTAATTTGATTGAGCTGTGTTTCCCGTGTCGCACTTCGGTATCCATCGAATGCGTTCAGACTGTAGGATTGCGACCGAAATTCTTGCCCGATACGTACAATTCGGTCTGACTTGGTGTGAAAGTCGTCCCAGCTTAACTCAAAGTGAATATAGAGGCCTACAAAGCAGGCGGTTAACAGCCCAACCGTGAGCCCGATGTAGTTAATTGCCGTGTAGGCTCCCTTACGCTGGAAGTTACGGACGGCCACTTTGAGGTAGCTTGGCAGCAGATCGACCAGGGATGCGTTGCCCTTCCAGGGCGGCGTCTGTTTGTAGAAGGGCGTACGAGCCTTGTAGAATTCATCGGCCACGGCTTCTCCATCATCACCGCCCAGGCTTTTTTCCGCCGCCATTTTGAATGCCTCCTCAGCCGAATATCCCTTGATGACGTACTCATCCATCCGGTCCAGGAGATTAGACTCCAGTTCTTCGATCATGCCGGGTTCCAGACCCTGCTGTTTTCGAAGTTTTCGGCGCCACTCGTTGAGGGCATGGTTCAGATCAAAACTGCTCATTCGTGATTTACCCCAGGTTCAATGCCGGATTGGGTCCCCACAGCTTCTCAAGCGCGTGGTGTACATTCATCCATTGCGATTTTTCCTTCTCGAGCTCTTCCTGCCCGGCTTCCGTGATCTGATAGTACTTCCGCCGCCTGCCGTTATCGGCCACAACCCATTCAGACTGAATCAGGCCGTCTTTTTCCATTCTGTGCAGTACCGGATAGAGCATCGCATCCGTCCATTCAAGCTCGCCGCCGGAAAGACGCTCCACGTTTTTAATAACCTGGTACCCATAACTTTTTCCGTGAGACAGGATAGATAGTATAATCGGTTTACTGGATGCTGCTACGAGAGCTTTAGTTGCCATGGTTTCCTCTATTTGGTGTTGTACTATTCTCTGTTTGTGCTGATTCGTGTCCTATAAACAAACTCTTCCGTCCGCTTTGCCGGTTACAACGGAGCGCCTGCTCTTGATCTGGCCGGACTCGTGGTACTCTTCAACGATACCTGTTGCCGGTTCGCCCGTCTCCACCAGGTAGATCACCTGATCGCGGTTTTCAACATCAGCCAAACTGAGAGTCTCGGCCAGTGCCGGTGACAGGACGGATTGAGCATCCACGATATGTGCTGTGAATGCGGCCAGAATGGAAATTATGATTGTTTTGTACATAGACTTATTAGTTACATAATGTTGCTATGTATAATACATAATGCCGCAATGTATGTCAACTTTCTGTGGAATAATGTTGACCTTAGTTGGTGAAGCGCCGGCAAGAGAGGCGGGAAATTTTCGCAGAAAGGTTCAATTCATAAAAAATTTTTGATACGACCCTTGGTTTTTCCTGGGTATGAGAAAAGTCTTCTTGAAGGGGGGATGTGGGCAATCAAGCCAGCGAATACCAAAAAAATAAAACCAGAGTTGCAAGGAGAGTGCTATCGAAGAATGACTTAGCATGCATCGCCCAGAGCGTGACCAGCATCACTCTCATCGATTATATCATATCTCTTATCTATGATCTCCTATCTCAAAACTTCTCAGTACCCGGGAGGGGACTTGAACCCCTACGATGTTGCCATCACCGGATTTTGAATCCGGCGCGTCTACCAATTCCGCCACCCGGGCAGTTGGTCGGCAGGAAGATAAGAAGGGTTTTGATGAATAGAAATAATGCGCTGTTGTTTTTGGGTCGTGATTGCACCGGCGGCAAGCGTGTAGTCAATTCTCCTACATTGGTTTCAGCGGTGACCGTACAGGTTTAATTTGATACAGATTGTACCTTTAGTTCAACAGAGCATTATTTATATCAATAGTTCAACAGAGCATTATTTATATCAATAAAAAAAAGAGGTGAATGTTATGAGAATTGTGAAAAAAAATGTCGGATCGATGGACTCAATTATTCGGGTAGTCCTTGGAATGCTTATTATTTTTGCGGGTTTCTGGTTTGATTCTCTATGGGGAATTGTAGGAATTATCCTGATTGGAACAGGTACACTTTCGTTTTGCCCGATTTACAGGATATTTGGAACCCAGACTTGCGCACCCAATCTTGAGCGGGAAAATTAGGTAAGAGCAGTATTCAAAATGTGGCACCTGGGTCCGAAAATGGTGTTACAGATTCCCTTTTTCCATCTCATCCGCGGCATAGTTGGCGGCACGGGCAGTAAGAGCCATGAATGTGAGCGATGGATTCTGGGTGGCCACTGAGCTCATACAGGCCCCGTCGGTCACAAACACGTTTTTGCAACCGTGAACCTGGTTCCACCTGTTCAAGACAGAAGTTTTCGGGTCGTTCCCCATGCGTGCCCCACCGATTTCGTGAATATCCAGTCCGGGGGCCTGCTTGGTGTCCCGGACGCGGATGTTCGTACAGCCTGCGGCTTCCAGCATTGCGGTTCCCTGTTCAAAGTAATCTGTAAGCAGCGCTTCATCATTTTCGGTATAATCGACCGAGGTCACCAGCTGCGGCAACCCCCAGCGATCGGTCTGATCTGTACTGAGCCTCACATGGTTCTCAAAAATCGGAACGGTTTCCGCCTGCAGGCCCATATAAACAGTCCACGGCCCGGGCTGAGTCATTTTTTTCTTCAGTTCTGTACCGATCGTCTTTTCATAAATACCCCGCTGCCATCCCTGGCGGCTCGCGCCAACCGGAACCAGGTAAGAGCCTTCAAAATCGACCTGGTCACGCTGAAATACATTTCGAAACGGGGCGATGAGCGGGCCGGCCGGCCGTCTGCCGTAGTAGTATGACTCCAGGTATCCCTCCATATCGGCACTGATCTGACCGCGGTAGTTGTGGAAGGCAACGTAACGGCCCAGCAGCCCGTTGTCGTTGCCGAGTCCGTCGGGAAATCGGGCCGATCGGCTGTTCATCATAATCAGGTTTGTGTTCAGGCAGGAGGCATTCATAAAGATGGTGCGCCCGTAATATTCGGTCATGTTCCCGGTATTTGCATCCACCACGCGGACCCCGGTGGCGGTTTCTTTGGTATCGTCGTAAATAACGGAGTGAACAACCGCGTGCGTCACCTTGGTGAGGTTGCCGGTTCGCTGGGCCCAGGGCAGGGTGGAGGAGTTGGAGCTGAAGTAGGCGCCGTAGGGGCATCCGCGGTAGCACCGGTTGCGGGCCATACAGAGTCCGCGTCCCTGCTGGCGGTGGATGTCGCGGACCTCGGTTAAATGGGCACAGCGTCCCTGGATCATGGTTCGCTCCGGGAACTGTAGTTCAATCCGTGTTTTCATGTCCGACTCCACGCAGTTGAGGTCGAATGGCGGGAGGAAATCGCCGTCAGGCAGTTCTTCAAGGCCATCTTTGTTGCCGCTCCACCCAACGAAATGCTCCACCTTATCGTACCAGGGCGCCAGCTCATCGTAGGTGATTGGCCATTCAAAGCCCCAGCCGTCGCGGGCAGGGCGCTCAAAATCGTAACGGCTCCACCGCTGGCCGTTGCGGGCCCAGAGCAGGGATTTGCCCCCTTCTACGTAGGCACGAATCCAGTCGAACGGCTGTTCCTGCTGGTACGGGTGCTCTTCATCTTCCAGGAAGAAGTGTTTTGTGTTTTCATTGTAGGCGTAGCAGCGATTGACAACCGGGTTCTTTTCCCGTTCAGATTGCGGAATTCGTCCTGCGTTGGTCTCTTCCCAGGGATCAAGCAGGGCGGTGGGATAGTCGTCCTGATGCTCCACCGGGCGTCCTCGCTCCAGTACAAGCGTCTTCAGGCCCCGATCGCAGAGCTCCTTGGCGGCCCATCCCCCGGTGATTCCGGATCCCACAACAATTGCATCGTAGCTGTTCTCTTTTTTGTGTTTTCCGTTCATATTCATGGTGCCGAAGGTTAACCTATAAGTGTTCAAGAAACCGCAAATATCTGCAGCCATTTGTCTCGTAGCGGACTGAAAAGCAGATAGATCAATCTATTTGATCAATGGTAGAAATACAACTGGCGAGACAGGATTCAGAGCAAAGTTGCAGGGTGCACGGCGAAAATCTTTAGATAACACTGCAGTTAACGACCCCACGTAATGTTTCACATCGCCATAAGCAAAGAGAATCGATGCCCAATAGTTCATCATTTTCTCGGATTCTCGGTTCGTCAGTTTCCCCTGCGGAGGATGAGTCGGAAAGCGCCGTTTTTTTTGGAGCACGGTGCGTGGTCTTTTGAGGCGTCCATCTCCATGCCCCGAGGCAATGGGAGTTACAAGAAAAAATAGTTGAGTCGATGGGGAGTTGAGGAGTTCAATCCGTGGAGCCACCACGGAATAAATGAATTCCGGAGAGTCATCGGATGAGGCACCAATGAGTCAATGCATGGATACTGCACTTCTGGTATTTTCATCGAAACTCATCCGATGACGTTCACCACTTCATCGGTTGGGTATTTCTCGGTTCATCGGTTCGTCAGTTTCACCAGCGGAGGGTGAGTCGACAAATGCTGTGAGAGGGAGTGAACAGAAGGAGCTGACAGCGTCTGTTACTGGAGTTTGTGGTGGTGAGGATTGAGTTGAAGATTCAAGGCATAGGAGGCAGGGAGCAAGGCGAATACCTTTGCGCAACAGTGCGGTAGAAAGAAACCACAAGCCGATTTACACCGTCACACAAAATGAAGTTCGATAACGAATTATCAAATTACCTAATAAACTAAATCCCATAACAAGGAGATTCTTTCCCCTGGGGGGATCCATTCGGGGCGACTCCGGCTAAAAAGCGGCCTCCGCTCAGTCAGAATGACAGGCTTTTTTTGGTGAATGGGCGGCATATAAAATTTCGATATCGAACCACATGATGTTCCACTCCGCCATAAAAATGATACCCAATACTCAAATTACCGAATAAACAAAAGAACTACAGGAAACGTTATGGGTACAGCATAGTTAGTGTACCCCAACTATTTTCTCTCCTGATACTTTTTGGCGTCAAAAAGTATCCAAAAATCGCCAGGCTGTGGAATTGCTCGCTCGGAGATTATGCTTCGCTATGGGATGTAAATAGCAATGGTCCATATCTCTCATTGCTTGCAATCAACGATCGATCCGGTAGGCTATTTACAACCAATCCCATACGCTCCGCAGAACCTGCCCGCCTCGCTCCCAATTCCAAGGCTGGTAAATTCGGAAATCGCAAACGGTTTCAAATCCATTACAAAGGTTAGGAGACTTTTGAGCTGGAGAACGATGTAGGGAATCCGGAGTTACGAGTGGACCTGCCTTCTACTATTTCAGGGCGAAAGGGGGGGCAATGTTCTAATGAATTTGTTTATCCACAATGTTTCCGGCAGAACCAAAATTATTATCTTGTGCCGGGGTCGTTTTTTAAAAGCTGCCAAAAGCAGTTGCCGGCACTCCCTCTTCAGATGAACAGATATGGTGAGAATAAAAAGGAAACGAACGGAATGTTTCTCCGGTGATTCATTTTTAGCTAACAAACGTCACAAACTGAAAACAACCATATGGCTATAGAAGAAAATTTAGACAACGTTCAGCAACGAATCAGAACAGCCTGTACCGCCTGTGGACGGGATCCGGAGGAGATCGTGCTGGTGGCGGTAAGCAAAACCAAGCCCAATGCCGATATTCTGGAGGCACGAAAAGCTTCTCAGCTTCATTTCGGTGAAAACCGGGCGAAGGAGCTCCAGGATAAAATGGAAGAGATTGAAGATGATGAGATCCGGTGGCATTTTATAGGAAATCTCCAGACCAATAAAATTAAATATATGGTGGAGCGGGTAGACTGGATCGATTCAATCCATAAAAAGAAAGCGCTCAAAGAGGTAGAAAAGCGGGCGTCACGAATCGGCCGGCACATAAACGTTCTGATCCAGGTAAATATCAGTGATGAGGATCAGAAGAGCGGGTGCGATCCGGACGACCTTGAGAAGATACTAACATACGGACAAGATCTAACGTATACGCACGTCAGGGGACTCATGGGCATGGCCACATTTACGGACGATAAAGAGCAGGTTCGCAATGAATTTAAGCTGCTGAAAACTCTTCGCGATGAACATCTGCACCTGGTCGACGGCTCCGTCACCCTTGAGCATCTCTCCATGGGGATGACCAACGACCTGGAAGAGGCCATTGAAGAGGGGTCGACGATGGTTCGTGTGGGCACTGCCATATTTGGCGAGCGTAACTATACCTGATTTTGTACGTTAAAGACAGTGTGATTTACCGTAAATTTTTTATTTTAAAAAGAAAAGCAATATGTCTGCATGGATATGGGTTTTAATTCCCCTGGTTGCTATCATCGGGGGATATATTATCGACTATCAAAAAAACAAGCTGAAATGGCAGAATCAAACCAACAGCAATGAGGCTGAGCTGGAGGATATGAAACTGCAGGTGGAACAGATGAAAACACGGATTGAGAACCTGGAGGCGATAGCCGCCGGTGATCCGGGCGAATTTTCAGCCGCCGGCGCAGATCCGTTGGACCAGATTGAGATAGATGATCGTCAGACGCAAAAAGAAAAAAACAAGACCAAAGTAGAAACTATTGCAAATAAACAGAGGTGATTGAATTATGATGGGTGAAGAAGTTGCAGTTGTTGCAATTGTATTTGGAAGTATCCTTACAATTGTATTCCTGGGAATTGTGGGCAGCATTATAAAGACATGGATGAAGCGCGGGTCAAACTCGGACGATATAACCAAAAACGAGGAGTTTTTACAAGCACTGCGCGAATTTAAGGAGAAAACCGACCGGCGTCTGTCCAATCTTGAAGAGATTGTGACGGATGAAGAGCGCGACAGAAAAAAGAGCCGGCAGAACGTTGAGGAGAAACAGCAGTCCGACTCTATTGAAATAGAGCTCAATGAGGAGACGGAAGAGTCCGAAACGTCTAATTCTGGTAATCTCCGCAACATGTTAAACCAGTAATCTTTATCTTCAGAATTCAAAAATAGCGACGTTCCCCTTATGAAATTGACAGCTCTCGAAATCAAGCAGCAGCAATTCGAAAAATCGCTCCGCGGATATGATGTGTCTGAGGTGAAGGCATACCTGAACCTCGTGTCGAATGAATGGGAGCATATGACCGCCAGGATGCGTGAGCTCGAGGACCAGCTTGATAAAATGGATGAGAAGCTGAAGCACTACGAACGTGTAGAGCAGGCGCTCCATGAAACTTTGCAGACGGCCAAGGATAACGCAGAGCATAAGCTTGTAGGCGCCAAACAGGAGGCCAAGAACATCATAAGCAAGGCTGAGATGGAGGCCGACAGCATCGTTCGCGATGCCAGCCGGCAGCGCCAGGAAATTCGCCAGAGCATCCTGCGTCTTCTCGACCGGCGGGAAGAAATTGTCGGCGGTATGAAATCGTATCTCGATATGGCCCAGGAATCCCTTCACCATTTCTCAAGGGATGATGCCTCGCTTTTTTCACTTCCCAAAGAGGAGGCTGAGACTTCGGATGAGAGCAACAGCCGGATCGATGGAGAAGATCGGAAGCCGGCACGGAGCCGGAAACGTCCGGCACCCCCCGTCGAACAACATTTGCCGCCGGGGTCTGAAGATCTCGACAATATTTTAGATGAAATTGAATAACGTACGAACCACCGTAGTCCCCGCTGAATGCAGATTGAATCTACAGAGACGTTTCGAAAAAAACGCGATGAGTCCCTCCGGTTTATTCAAAGTAAGACTGACCTCAGGCCAAACTATATGCTTATTTTAGGTACCGGCCTGGGACAGCTTGCCGAAGAGATGGAGATCGAAACGAGCATCTCCTATCACGATATACCCCATTTCCCGGTCTCTACGGTGGAGGGGCACGACGGCAAATTACTTTTCGGCATCCTCGGCGGGAAAGAGGTCGTTGCCATGCAGGGGAGGTTTCACTACTACGAAGGGTACTCCATGCAGCAGATCGTTTTTCCGGTTCGCGTGTTGAAAAAGAATGGAGCCGATACACTGTTTGTCAGCAACGCCTGCGGAGGGATGAACCCCAACCACTCGCGCGGTGATATCATGCTGATCCGCGATCATATCAACATGCTGGGTGATAATCCACTCATGGGCCCCAATGACGAGGAGCTTGGCCCGCGATTCCCGGATATGAGCGAACCCTACTGCGAACGGCTGATGGATATTGCAAAAAACGTAGCGCTCGAAAATAATATTCAGATGCACCAAGGCGTCTATGTTGCCCTGAGCGGACCGATGCTGGAAACGAAAGCAGAATACCGGTTTTTGAGACTTATCGGCGCTGATGTTGTAGGCATGAGCACCATTCCCGAGGTAATTGCCGCTGTTCACATGGGAATGGAAGTATTAGGAATTTCTGCAATTACGGACGAATGTTTCCCGGACGCGTTAAAACCGGTTAATATGGAGGAAATTCTTGAGGCCGCCTCCATTGCCGAGCCTAAAATGACCCGCGTCATCGTGCATGTACTTAAGAAACTATAATGCAGACCGCTGTTTTTAAAGCTTGAAATATAGTAATTTCAGCAGGACAGAAACTCATTACCACCAAATCAAATAGCACATCAAACGTATGAGCTTTGACGATTTTGACAGAGATCCCGTTTGGAATGAACACCAGTGGGAGTCTCATTTAGACGAAATTGAGAAGAGAAGCGAGCAGCTTCGAAAATTCATTACCTCCGATCCCAACGAGGACGTGCCGCGGTGGATTAGCCTGCTGCGCGAGAGTTTTGATGAAATTGACGCCGTTGAGGCGTTTATCGAGGAAGAGCTGCTGTTTGACGAAGCCTATTTTCCCGAGGACGAAGATGACTGGGATGATGAAGATGGAGAGGATGAATTTGACGAGGATATCTTTTTTACAGACGATATCCCCCCATTTCTTGAATCAGACGAGGATGATTTTGACTACGGTGAAGATTGGAAGGAGCTGAGCGACGATTTTACCTATTCAGATTACGGCTCAATCGAAAACCTTGCGGTCTATCGACACTCTATTGAACTCGCCGTAGATGTGCTGAAGTGGGGAGAGTCCATTCCCGCCCACCTGATGAACCAGCGGGTCCATGAGTTTGTAAGCAATATACTGAAAATAGGGGCGAAGCTTGCCGGCGGCTACTCGTTCGGGTTTGAAAAAGATGTGCTGGGCGGAAACATCGCCTACACGAAAAAAGCGCTCCACAGTTCCAACGAAGCTCTGCTCAGGCTTCAATACCTGAAGGGCGACTCGTACTTTTCCGGTTCCGTGTACGCCGATTTTCACGAGAGGCTGTTTGAAATACGAAACGACATCGGAATTTATGTACAAGAGTTGCGGGATAAATTCAGGTACGGAATTGAATAGCATAAGATCCCTTTCAAAATAGTTTCATGTCTACACTGGAATGCCGGTTAAAATTGCGGATAAGGCAGACTTCCGAAGTCTGCGGGCTTGTTGTAAAAGGGAGAATTATAAAAGAGACTGAGCATTCATACAGCCAGAAAAGACTTCGGAAGTCTTTGAGTGCCTGATACATTACGGTTGACATGACAATAGAATAAAAACAACAAAGGTCGGGATGACCCGGCCTTTGTTGATTGTATAAGAAGTTACAGGTGTTTGGACCTGCCGGTGAACTGTTACTCTTCAGTCCAGATTTTAATCTCTGTTTCGCCGAGTGAATTAACAGAACCGCGGTACATTCCGGGCGTATTCATTTTCATGACAATATTCCCGTCGCTGTCTACGGCAATAAAACCGGCTTCATCCGGCTGAAGGCGCTCCTCGAGCAGAAAATCAACAGCCTCTTCCAGCGAATACCCGCCAAACTCAACCAGGTTGGCTATTGTGTTGGCCGATACCTGCTGCATAATTTTTTCACCCCATCCCGTTGCCGATACGGCTGCTACGTGATTGGCAAACGTGCCGGACCCAATGATAGGCACATCCCCAACTCTGCCAAACTGCTTATTGGTCATGCCCCCGGTAGAGGTGGCGGCTGCAAGGTGCCCGTCGGTATCGATGGCAACAGCACCCACAGTGCCAAATTTATAGCTGTTGTGTGATGAAAGCGTTCGCGGATTCTCCGGAGCAGCTGAACTGGTTTGATTGTTGGATCGCTGCCATTGATCATACCGATTTTGTGTAAAAAAGTGGTCGTTTTCTACGCGTTCCACATTCGTTTCATCGGCGAACTGTTCTGCCCCCTGCCCCGAGAAAAAGATGTGGTCGGACTCCTGCATCACAACGCGAGCCAGGGATACCGGGTTTTTGACCGTTGTGAGCCCGGTCAGCGCCCCTGCCTGCATGGTGCTGCCATCCATAATAGCTGCATCCAGTTCGTGCCGGCCCTCTTTGGTAAAGACGGCACCTTTCCCCGCATTGAAGAGAGGGTTGTTTTCAAGATTACGGACTACCTGCTCAACGGCATCAAGCGCGGACCCACCCTCTCGTAAAACAATTTCCCCGGTGCGCACGGCCTGCTCGAGCCCGTCGTAGTATTGATTTTTTACGGAGTCGGGCATTTCCTGCGATATAGCACCGGCGCCGCCATGAAGAGCCAGGGCCCATTCGACCGACTCCTCATTAGCCGGTTCAGAACATCCGGCAAGAAAAAGCCCGGTGAGGATGGAGGCGATTATCAGAATTTGAAATTTTGGATGAGATAAATGGATCATAAGATGAAATATTAAGTGGTTGTCGGAATGAGATAGAATGTAAGCGAGATTTCTGCAAAATAAAAAAGCACTCTGCGGCAAACTACGCCCCAACGACCTTCAATCCAACCGGGGAGGAAATGAATATGAAACCTCTGTTCACTTTTCTACTTTCGGGTATGATTTTGTTGTTATCCCATACTCAATCATAGGCTTTCGAACTGATCCCGTATCAGCGAGATTGAGGAGAATGTCAGCCGTTCTATTAAAAAAACTGGTTCTACGGGAAACCTTGTGGGTAGAGGTCTAATTTTCCAAAATAGAACAGGATGGCATTTCGGAAATTATCGAAGTTCCGGTAGCCTTTCGAAATCGATTTTAACTGCTGAATTTTGGAGTTCACCTGTTCGGCCCTGACGTTTTAATGTCAGGGTCAATGACGGGCGTGATGACTTGAGACCTCCGTGAGACGGGCGGTCCTGCTTCATATCGATCAAAAAAGTCAAGTTCTTAGTTGATACCCCGGAATCTCGGCCCGAGGTAGTCCATTTGTAACCTGACGTTATAAAGAGAAGACGGTTACTTACTCGTCCGTATCTCTTTTCTCACGTTTAACCTCGGGCCTGAACGACTCAAGGAACTCCATTGGGAACGGTACAAAGGTGAATGTTGAGTTCTCTTCACTAATTTCGTTCATGGTTTGCAGGTACCGCAGCTGAAGGGCTGTTGGTGTTTTTTCAATCATCTCGCCGGCCTCAACAAGTTTGGCAGCCGCCTCGAATTCCCCTTGTGCATTAATGATTTTTGCACGCCGGTCACGCTCCGATTCGGCCTGGCGGGCCATCGCACGCTTCATTGATTCGGGCAAGATCACATCACGTACCTCTACAGACACCACTTTGATTCCCCATGGATCGGTTTGCCGGTCGATGATATCCTGTATCTTTTTGTTAATCTTATCCCGTTCAGACAGCAGCTCATCCAGTTCAAACTGTCCCAAAACACTGCGGAGCGTTGTCTGGGCAATCATGGAGGTGGCGCCGATGTAACGCTCCACCTGGATGACAGCCTTTTCGGCATCCACAACCCGGAAAAAGTTGATGGCATCCACATTCACGGTCACGTTGTCTTTGGTGATGACCTCCTGTTTGTCCACATTGATGGTGAGAACACGAAGATCTACCCGCTCTACTTTATCAATAAACGGAATCAGAATAATAAGGCCGGGGCCTTTGGTGGCCTGAAATTTTCCAAGCCGGAAGACGACACCGCGTTCATACTCCCGAAGAATCTTGAACATCTGCGGCAGAAATACCGACAGGAAAATGACAATTGTAACCAGCCATATAATTAAATTTGATAGTGCACCTGGATCATCCATTCGATAACTCCTTGTTTTCGGTTTGTTTGGTTGTTGATTTTACAATTGCTTTAAGGCCTTGAAATTCTTGAATAATACAGCGGTCTCCTTCATTCAGTATGTCGTCGCTTTCGGCGCGCCAATACTCCCCGTTGTGAAAGATACGTCCTTCCATTTCAGGGGTAATGCGATCGGTTACTTCCGCTTCGCGCCCAACTTCCGACTCAAGCCCGGAGCGAAAGCCGGTAAACTGGGCTTTAATACCGGATGTTACAATCCAGCCAAAAAACAGAACGGTAACGATAGTTGCGGGAATGAGCCAATACCAGGACACTTGCATCTCCTCCGGAAGATCTTGAAATAACATTAAAGCGCCTAAAAAAAATGATACTGCACCACCTGAAATAAGCAGCCCGAAAGCAGGGGTAAATGCTTCGGCCACAAAGAGAATGATCGCCAGGCCGATTAATAGAAACCCGGCAATGTTTACAGGCATTGCTGACACACCGTAAAGTAATAAAATTAATGCAATGACGCCCGCCATTCCCGGAACGATCGCTCCCGGGTTGGTCACCTCGCCGATAATTCCGTAGATCGATATAAGCGTGAGGATGAGCATCACCTCGGGCCGCAACAAGAAGCTAAAGAAAATCTCGGCAAGATTTTGCTCTATCCGGTTTTGAGTAGCGCCTTCGGTATTCAGCACGCTGTTTTCTACCTCGATGCCGTTGATCTGGGATAGCAGATCGTCGATACTCCCGGCGATCAAATCGACTACATTGATTTCAACGGCTTCGTCTGCTGTGATGGAGGCGCCGTCGCGGACGGCTGATTTTGCCCACTCCGTGTTCCTGCCTCTTCGTTCGGCAATCGTTTCGATGTAACTTTCTGAGAAGTTAAAAATTTTCTTTTGGGATACGCTGTCCATCTCCCCGCCGCCCATCGATACGGGCGAAGCTGCACCTATGTTGGTGGCCGGTGCCATAGCCGCAATATGAGCCGCAAGCGTAATAAAGGTACCCGCGCTGCCGGCGTTGGCTCCTTCCGGTGATACATATACCGCTATCGGGTGCGATGATCCGAGTAGCTCCTGGACAATTTCCTGTGTGGAATCGAGCAGACCGCCGGGCGTGTCGAGCTCTATAATGAGGAGTTCATCCCCTCGTTCCCGGGAGGCGTTTAACCCCCTGGTTATATACTGGGTGGTGGTGGGGCCGATGGTCCCGGATACGGAAATGATGCTGACTGATCCGGGCCCGTTACTCTTGGTTGTGTCGGCCTCTTGAGTGGTTAAATCCTGGAGATCGGCCGGATTCTCTGTTTCCTGCAGGACAAAAGCCGTTCCGGCAAGAAATAAAATAGCCGAAAGGAGGAAGGTTTTATTAATCATGGCCGGTTGACATAAGTTGAAAATTAACAACCGTTCCGGCGGCTCACCTGCCGGAAGGTAGATGGAAATACAATTGGTATTATGTAACGACTAACATACCCAATTCTCATATAGTTTATTTAAAAAATAAGGGTTGGTGCAATAGTTGAAAAAAGCAGTGGGTGATGATGGGTTTCTCACCTTGCTGGGGGGCATGGCCGTGGCCCCACAGGAATGATGAACGGGCTTTCGCCCTTTCAGGGCTGATGAAGAAAACTGCCGCCTTCCACACAGGGCGATGCCCTGTGCTGGTGCTTACGCCCGCTTCGGGGCTAAACTTTTTGAGTCCGGATTACCTCATAAGATGAGTAATGAATCAATTAAAAGGATGGGCATTCAGCTACCATTTGTAGAAACGACATGTTCAATTTTTCGGATACTGAGCCAATGCTCTTGTTTTAAACCAGGCCTACCGCGTTGCAGCGGCCTCGGACTACGGATATGTCGCACCGATGGAGCTTGGTTATTCTCAGCGAAAATAAGCGATTTCATCCGCGGAACTCTGCGAGAATCCAGGGGGAATCCTGCAAAAGCTTACGTCCGCTTTGGGACTAATTTTATTTGAGCCCGGATGATTCGATTCAATGAATGGTGGTCACTTTTTTTGGGTATAAACCAGCCCCGTTCAGGGGCGGTATGTCCGTAGCCCAATGGGAATGCGCAGCATGTCCGTTGGGTATAGCAGGAGCCCACATCAAAAGAAGCGCCATCGGCGCGACATAATGTGAATCTTAAATTCAATCCCGGAACTTTGCGGGAAGGATCTGCCAACTTCAATACAGGAGATTGTGTGGTATGGTTGGTGGCTCGCCTTGCAGGGCTACATATATTTCGCACCTACGGCGCTCTCTTTTGTTGTGCGTGTTTAGTAACCCCTGGCCACCGCTTTGCGCTGACCAGGGGCTACGGACATGTCGCGCCTATGGCGCTCTCTTTCTAACTCAACTTTCGTAAACGTTAGCAAAGTGGGCCCTTAAAGGGCGATGGCATTGGCATCGGCCTATGATCAATGGGCCTATACCATATCGTTAGCCCAGAACAGGGTGCAGGACACACAGGAAGATGAACGGGCTTTCGCCCTTTCAGGGCTGATATCGGAAACTGCCGCATTCTACACAGGGCGATGCCCTGTGCTGATGCTTACGCCCGCTTCGGGGCTAATTTTAATTGAGCCCGGATGTATTAGATACCATGAATGGTGGTCACTTTTTCAGGGATGAAACCAGCCCCGCTGGCGCTGGCTTATCATCAGCGAAACTCAGCGATCTCATCCGCGTAACTCTGCGAGAGTCCAGGGGGTGATCCTGCAAAAGAAAAATAATCCCGGTAACGAAAAAATTTATTTGGATTTTAAATACAATAATCAGAGTTTATTGACATGAATTTTGAAACACACAGCATTGCTCTCTTTTCTTTCCGCCGTCGCCGCCGCTCAGGCGTGTGAAATAGCTGTGTAATCCAACCATTTTCACAACGCCTGCTTAATTCACTTTAAGCAGGCGTTTTTTTTTTGCGCCAAAGGCATCCTTTGGGACCATCCATTTTTATTCAAAATTCACCATACAATACAATATTATGTCAGATTTTTTAACGATTTCAGACTACGAGCCTGAGCAGCTTCAAACCCTCCTGGATTACAGTACAGAACTTCACCTCCATCCAGGGAACGAGCTGAAAGGCAAAAATATCGCCTTTGTTTTCGAAAAGCCATCCCTGCGAACCAAGGTAGGCACCGAGGCTGGCATCAATCATCTGGGCGGTAACGTCATCCATATCGATGCCGACATTTTACTGAGCAGCGGTAAGGCCATTCCCTTTACCAGCCGGGAATCGCTGAAAGATGCCATGAAAAACGTATCTCTATGGTGTGATGCGGTTTTTGCCAGGGTCTACACCCATCAAACGCTGAAGAATATGGCGGAATACAGCTCAATTCCAATCATCAACGCGCTGTGCGATAAGCATCACCCAATGCAGGCGCTCGCCGATCTCTATACCCTGCAGCAACAGTACGGGGCGGACAGTGAACTTACCGTAGCATTTGTGGGCGATGCCAATAATGTTGCGTTTTCACTGATCGAGATTCTGTTGAAATTTGGCCATACGGTTCATTTCTCAGGGCCGGAGTCCTACGGCTGGTCGGATGATCAGCTCCGGTATTTCGCCCTTCTGGCAGTACAGTATAACGGAACATTTACAACGTTTCCCGATCCATCAGAGGCAGTACCCTATGCCGATGCGGTTTACACCGACACGTTTATTTCGATGGGTGAAGAGCATCTGTATGATGAAAAGATCAAGCACTTCAAACCGTACCAGGTCAACATAGATCTGTTTTCGAAAGCGAATCCCGGGGCGGGCTTTATGCACTGCCTGCCGGCGCACCGCGGCGTAGAGGTGACCGATGAGGTCATCGATCACGAGAATTCGTGGGTCTACCAGCAAGCCGAAAACCGTATGGTTGTATCAAAAGGCGTGTTTGCAGGGCTGCTTTCAAGTGAGGTTATAGATTTAAATTTGAATGAAGTTTATAGTCCCCCTTTGAAGGAGGAGGAAGTCCGCTAATTAGCGGACAGAGGGGGATGATGAGTATGGGCTAAAAGTTTCACTAATTCGCTCAACAAATCAACGCTTCGAAAGTCATCCCCCCAATTTGCACGCTATAAGTGTTCAAATATCCCCCCTTCTAAGGGGGACACAAAAAAAGGAATTATAAAAAAGCAATTAATAAACTACTACCATGAAAAACGAAACCACATATAAAAAAGTAGCGTCACACGAAGCGGAAAAAGGATCCTTTACCACGTGCCTGCTCCTCTACTCGGGCGGGCTCGATACCAGCATGATGCTGAAATGGATCCAGGAAGAGTATGATTGTAACGTGATTGCGCTCACGGTGAACATTGGCCAGACGGCCGACGACCTGGATGCCATCAAGCAGAAAGCGCTGATGCTGGGAGCAAAAGATGCGATTGTGTATGATGCGAAATCGGAATTTGCCGAACTCTGTGCCGAAGCGGTCAAAGCCAACGCCGACTACCAGGGAGGCTATGCGCTTGGCTGTCCGCTGGGCCGGGTGATGATTTCCCAGCTGGCCGTGCAGTTTGCGGCGGAGTTTGGATGCGAAGTGATTGCACACGGCTGCACCGGAAAAGGCAACGACCAGGTGAGGTTTGAAAGCTATATCACCACGCTGAATCCTGACCTGAAGATCATTGCCCCGGTGCGGGAGTGGAGCATGGGGCGGGATGAACAGATTGAATACGCCATCAGCAATGGCATTCCGGTAGATCAAACCCGGAAAAGTCCCTATTCCTATGATGAAAATATGTGGGCCAATACGGGTGAAGGCGGTGAGATAGAAAATCCGGAGCTGATTCCCCCGCTGGAAAATATCCTGAAGTGGGCGAACACCCCGCAGCAGGCGCCTGATGAAGAAGAGCTGGTGAAAATTGGCTTTGAAAACGGGGAGCCGGTGTCGCTGAACGGTATCGAGTATGAGAAGAAAGACCTCATCCTGATGCTGAATGAAATCGGCGGTAAGCATGCGGTTGGCGTGTTTCACCTGATTGAAGACCGGGTGGTGGGCCTGAAGGTGCGGGGCGTGTATGAAAATCCGGCCGCAACGATTTTGATCCAGGCCCACAAAAACCTGGAGCAGCTGGTGTCAACCCGGGAAGAGAATGAGCTGAAGGGATTTATGGATCAAAAATGGGCGTACCTGATCTACGGGGCCAAATATTTTGAACCGGTGATGGATAATATCCGGGCGTTCATCAACGAGCAAAACAAAAAAGTGACCGGCGAGGTGACGCTGAGGCTCTACAAAGGCAACTGTGTGGTGGTATCGCTCTCATCGCCCTATTCGCTGTTCGACGAAAACCTTGCGACTTTTAATAAATCGGCATCCTTCAATCAAAATGCTTCGGCCGGCTTTATCGAGCTGTGGAATCTGCCTCAGAAAACGGCCTATCAGCTGAAAAAAGAGGTGAAGAAGGAAGTTGTGCAGTGAGTGAGAAGTGAGAAGGCAAAAAAAGATGTATTTGATACAATTTGGCTGTCCAAAAAGAGCGTCATCCCGCATTCCGAAGCATCGGGACGACACATGTGGTTAGGAGATCCCGGATCGGGGTCCGGAATGACGAAATAAATAACGTTTCAGCAATACCGCGCTCTTTTTTGGACGGTCCCAGACATTCTGAAATAATAATCATTGCGTTCATAATAAATAAGTTAGCGCGTATGGGAGTTTGGGCCCGCCTTCCGAAGTCTCGTACGGAGGACAGGGAGGGTCAAAAAGACCGGCAGGGTTTGAAGAGACAGAATTCTTACCTTGTTTCGGTACGTTTTTTATGAAATACAGTTTTTACACAGCCCGTAAAGGGAGAATTTTTTGAACATACTCACAAGCTGAATCTCATGTCCAAACTCTGGCAAAAGAGCACGACCGATACTGAATCTGAAACCGCAAAAAAGGTGGAGGCTTTTACAGTTGGGAACGACTACACGCTGGACCAGCAGCTGGTACCGTACGATCTGAAGGGCTCCAGAGTTCATGCTAAAGCGCTTCAGGATGCAGGTGTAGTATCGCAAACTGAATATAAAAGGCTTGCGTCTGCCCTGGAGGAAATACACGAGGCGTGGAAAAAAGGGGAGTTTACGATCAGCGTGGAGGATGAAGACATGCATACGGCAATTGAGAATGATCTCGTACAGAAGCTGGGCGATCTCGGAAAAAAAATTCACACGGCCCGATCGCGTAACGACCAGGTATTAACCGCCCTGAGGTTGTACGAAAAGGAGGCGCTTTCGTCGATTCTGGCTAAGTCAAAAGGGTGTGCAAAGCTGCTGCTGGAGTTCGCGGATAGATATGAGGCGGTCCCCATGCCGGGATTTACCCACACGCGGAAAGCAATGATGAGCAGCGTGGCTCTTTGGTCGGGCGGTTTTGCGGAGCTTCTGATCCTGCAGCTGATGTCATCAAACGGTGTTTGGTCACTGATCAACCGCTCGCCGCTGGGCAGTGCAGCCGGGTTTGGAACCTCCTTTAACATCGACCGGGATGCCGAGTCGGAGGCTCTCGGGTTTGAAGCCCCACTTGTTTGCTCCACAACAGCCCAGCTTTCAAGGGGCTTTACGGAGCTGCAGCTGGTCCAGTTTTTATCGTCATTAACGTCTGTTGCCAACCGTTTTGCGTCTGACCTGATCCAGTTCAGCAGTGAATCAACACCCTACTTTACGCTTCACCCGGTCGTCTGCACAGGCTCCTCTATCATGCCGCAAAAAAAGAACCCGGATGTTGCTGAGCTCGTTCGGGCGCATCACGCCGTCGTTACGGGCCATGCCTCCACGCTTCAGATGCTTGGGACAAACCTGACCAGCGGCTATCACCGGGATCTTCAGCTATCGAAGGAGCCGGTTATGGATGCGGTTCAAAAAACAGGAGACGCACTCGAGGCGATGGCGCTGCTGGTTAGTCACCTGCAACCGAACCGGCAGGTGCTGGCCGATGCCTGCAGCGGAGATATTTTTGCGGCAGAAGCGGCATATGAGATCGTAAAACGCGAAAACCTGTCGTTTCGTGAGGCCTATAAAAAGTTAGCTCAGAACCCGAAGCTGACAAAGGGGCTGACCACGGAAAAAGTGATGGAAAATTGCTCCCACCTCGGCTCAGCCGGAACCCCGGGAATTGGACGTTTGCGTACGATGCTTAACAGTATTGAGTTGCCGTAATGCAGGCGGAATCTCCCTGAAAATATAACAGGCCGGCGCCGTTGGCTGCCGGCTTTTGGCGCAGGGCAACAGAAAGAGGGAAAAAGGGTTGCACTCAATTTAGCGCACAAATTTTACACTTGAGGGATGAATTTTTAAAAAAACCTGGTTTTTGTTTTATAAAATTTCGGCCACTCTTCTTTAATATATGAGCTGAAAAAGCGGTTTTCCGTTAACTCATCAGTTTAAAACAGAACTCGGAAAAAAAATTTGTGGTGTTTACACTTTTTTACGCATTATTCAGGTTCAATTTGAACAGGCAAAAAATAGCACATCCAACACGATCCAATTCATAAGATAAGTATAAGATGTAGCGAATTACTTTTTATCTCATTAGGCAGCATTGAATGGTGTGATAGGACAACCTCACGTAATTTTCTACCTGTTTGAACTTCAGCCAGTTCACGTATCAGGAATTATTGAGGGGTCGCTCAAAAAATGGGGTGCTACGCGATTAGCTATCTCGAAAAAATTAACGTTTACCTTCAACCAAACCAACCACGTGTATGCAAACTTCTACGAAAATCGTTCTATTAACCAAGTTCCTGATCCTGCTGACCGCGGGTCATGTATTTGCCCAGCAGCAGATTTCAGGAACCGTTACCGACACGGGCGGAGAACCGCTCGTAGGTGCAACTGTTGTAATCTCTGATCGCCAGGACGTCGGGACGTCAACGGATATTAATGGCGAGTTTAGCCTAACAGCGGATCAGGGCGATGTTCTTGTGGTAACCTTTATTGGTTATAAAACGCAGGAAATCGTTGTCGATGAGAGAACAGAATATACAATTGTTCTGGAACTTGACGACCAGCTGCTGGATGAACTCGTTGTTGTGGGGTATGGAGTACAGGAACGAAGTGACCTTACAGGTTCGATCGCCAGTGTATCGGGAGATGAAATTGAAAATCAGCCGGTGGCCAGTATCGACGGCGCACTGCAGGGCCGGGCTTCCGGCGTATTTGTAAGCACGCCCTCAGGCACACCCGGTGCCGGTATCACCATGAATATCAGGGGGCAGACATCGCTTACTGCCAGCAGCCAGCCGCTCTACGTAATTGACGGGGTGCCGATAATTTCGGAGGATCTGTCGGGCCTCTTTTCGGGCGGCCAGGCCACAAACTCGCTTGCCGATCTGAATCCCAATGATATTGAATCCATTGAAATTCTGAAGGATGCATCCGCCACAGCCATTTACGGATCGCGTGGTGCGAACGGTGTGGTATTGATCTCAACAAAGCGCGGAAGCGCCGGTGAATCCAAGATCGGGTTCAGTATGTACACCGGGTTTCAGGAAGTGACCAATACCATTGATATGCACTCATCGCAGGAATTTCTGAATTTGATGGATGACGCGGCCCGGCAGGATAACCGCGATTTGGGCACAAGTTATCCCGAAAATTTTGTATCCAATCTCTGGGGATTCGATCCGAATAACCCCGATCTGCAAAATACCAACTGGTACGACGAGATATTCCGCACCTCACCGATAAATAATTACGAGCTGAATGCGTCCGGCGGTTCCGAAAACACGCAGTATTTCTCCTCTCTGTCCTATTTCGACCAGGAAGGGGCGCAGATTGGAACCGGGTTTGAAAGAATTAGCGGACGCCTGAACCTTGATACAAAAATTAACGACTGGCTTGACTTCGGGACCAGCCTGACGCTGAACCGAACAATCCAGGACAGGGTTATTAACGATAACTCGCTGTTTGGCGTTGTTATTAACTCGATTGCCGGAGACCCGCTTATGCCGGTGTTTGAAGAGGATGGATCGTATGCCGATCCCTTCAACTATTTCGGCTGGTGGATGCTCGATAACCCGGTATTGATCGGTGAAGAGTACAAGCGTTTTACAAGAACAACGCGGGGTATCGGAACCATCTTTGGCGTGGCAAACATCACAGAGAATATATCTCTGAGAAGTTCCATGAATATAGATTACACCAATCTCGAGGACGAGGCGTACACGCCCATCATCTCCAGGGAATCGCAGAATGCAAATGCGAACGGGTTTGGGACATTCGGCACCACGCAGGATTTTACCTGGCTGATCGAAAATTACCTCTCCTATGCAGAAACTTTTGCGGAATCACATAAATTCAGCGGTGTTTTGGGGACCTCTTTTCAAAAGTCAAACCGCGATTTCTCGTCTATCAACGCGCAGGGATTTCCGAGCGATCAGTTCGTGAAGTTAAGTGTCGCCTCGCAGGTTACAGCAGCGTCCACGTCGGGCACAAGCTGGGGGCTGGCCTCGTACTATTTCAGGGGGAATTACACCTACGATAACCGTTACCTGTTTACGTTCACCGGGCGGGTAGACGGGTCGTCACGCTTCGGGGATAATTTCCAGTATGGATTTTTCCCATCCGGTTCTATTGCCTGGAACGTGGCTAATGAAGTGTTTATGGAAGACCAGGAAATATTCTCTGAGCTTAAGCCTCGAATCAGTTTCGGGGTAACGGGAAACCAGGAAGGTATTGGAAACTTTGCGTCCCGCGGGCTGTTTGGCGTATCGGACTACCGAAATACACCAACGCTCGTACCGACGCAGCTCAGTAATGCGGATCTTTCGTGGGAGAGTACAGAGCAGCTCGATTTTGGTGTGGATGTGGGTCTGTTTGAGGGCCGAATTAACTTTACCGCCGATTACTTTATCAAGAATACCGATGATCTGCTTTTGAACCGGCTTATTCCCGGTGTTTCGGGCTTTTCGAACGTGACAGATAACATCGGCCGTGTACAGAACAAAGGGTTCGAGTTCAGCATCAACGGGGCGGTACTGTCCCGGTCGGATTTTTCCTGGACGTCAAGCTTCAACATTTCATTTATTCGAAACACCGTAGAAGAACTTGAGGTCGACAACCAGGTGCTGAACGATTCACACATCCTGTCTGAAGGCGAGCCGATTGGAACGTTCAACCTGATTGATCAAAATGGCGTAGATCCCCAGACAGGTAATATTCGATGGGTAGACCTGAACGGCGATGGCGTGATCGACTCCGGGGATAAACGAATTGTTGGAAACGCAGAACCCGATTTTTTTGGCGGATTTGGCAACACGATAAACTACAAAGGGTTTGATCTCAACATGTTGTTCCAGTTTACGTACGGCAACGATATTTTCAATCACAGCCGTGCCTCGTATGAAAACCTGGGATGGAGCCGGATCGGAACCGGGTTCCCGCTGCCGGATGGTAACAATCATACACGCGCCGATGACCGATGGATGGAGCCAGGGGATGAAACCGATATTCCAAGAGCTTCCCTAACCAACATCAACTGGAGGGAGTACTCCACACGATGGCTGGAAGATGGCTCCTATCTGCGCCTGAAGACACTGACGCTTGGGTATAATTTCTCACCCGATTTCACCCAGCGGCTCGGTATGAGTTCACTGCGGGTGTACGGCCAGGGACAAAACCTGCTGACCTTTACGGACTATTCAGGGCTGGACCCGGAAGTAAATCAAAACGCGCGTAACCCGCTTGTTGCAGGGTCCGATTTTGGAACCATGCCGCAGGTACGAACCATCTCTTTCGGCATCAATCTGGAATTTTAAAAAATGGGACCTATGAGAACCTTATATATTACACTTTTTACACTGCTGGCAATATTGATTGCGTCGTGCGACGTACTGGATACGGATCCTGAAACATCCCTTGCTGCCGAAACAGCACTTGTGGACGGAGCCTCCGCTGAAGCCATTCTTCTCGGTGCCTATTCCAATATGCAGGATGGCGACTACTACGGCATTGAGTACACCCTGAATAACGATCTGGCGTCAGATAATGCGCGTTACCAGGGATTTTTTGACTCACAATTAGAAGTCGATTCCGGGAACTTCCCAATCACCAATAACTGGGTGGGGAATGCCTGGGTCGATATCTACCGGGTGGTGAATATCGCCAACCAGTTGATTACTGAAGTTCCGGGCATCGAGGATGAAGCTTTTTCAACTCGAGACCAGGTGATCGGGGAGGCTCATGCCGTCCGCGCTCTTGCCTATTTCGACCTTCTCAGGGTTTATGGATACCACTTTGATACAAGCTCAGCCTTTGGTGTCCCGCTGCTTGAGGAGCCGATCGAGAATAACGATTTTAATCTTATTCCCGATCTGCCAAGGAGTTCAGTGGCTGATACCTACCAGCTGATTTTAGATGACCTGGATACGGCAATCTCCTTGCTTGCCGGGTTTGAAGATAATACCCGCCTGAGCTATTGGCCTGCCGTTGCACTTCGTGCGCGAGTACACCTCTATGCCGGCAACTACACAGATGCATTCAATGATGCAAATGATGTGATTGAAAATGGCGGATTTGTGCTGGTAGAAGATGTGGACGATCTCTTTTTGACTACAAGTACAACGAGCGAATCGATTTTTGACCTTGTGTTTACAGACCAGGATCAGAGTGATTACTTCACGTTTATGTTCCAGCGGGATGAATATAATGTCGATCCGTCTCTCATAGAGTCGTTTGAGGAAGGTGATGAACGAGCCGACCTTTTCTCTTTTAGCCGAAATAGCGACAGGTCACTTAAATGGTCAAACTCCGATAACGCCAATAATATGAAAGTGCTACGGCTCGGAGAACTCTACCTTATTCGATCGGAAGCGGCAGTTTTTAGCACGAATGATCCGGATGCGGGTACGGATGATATCAATGTAATCAGGAATCGTGCGGGGCTTGACGACGTGGGCCCGTTTACAACGGAGGAGGAGTACGTTGATGCACTTCTTCAGGAGCGCAGAGCGGAACTTCATTACGAGGGCCACAGGTTTTTTGACCTTGTGCGGCTCGACAGGCTCAACGCTGTTCTTGGCAGAGAAGATTTCAGGAAAGTATTTCCTATTCCAAGGGAAGAACTTCAAATCTCCGAAGTGCTGGAACAGAACCCCGGCTACCCTACGGAGTAACTCACTTTTTTAAAACGTAACCAATGATATCAAAGCCTCGTGTATTCGGGGCTTTTTTTATGGTTAATAGATTTTTATTTACGTGGTTACTATCATATGTAAACGGCCTTAAGGCAAAGATGATGAACTATCATGGATAGCTCACAGGTCTGATGAATTAAACCAAAAATGACGACCACATGTCTGTCAATATGAAAGAGCTGCATTTTAACACATTAATTTTATTGATCCTCTCTTCCAGCCTCTGGATGACAAGCTGTTCCGACGAACCTGCTACCGTTGAAGAGCTGAGGTCGGAGATCACCTCCATACTGGACGATGAGCCGGGTACCTATGCGATCTTTTTTAAAGATCTGAAGGATGAAAGCCGTCAAATCACGATCAACCCGGACACGGTATTTCACGCGGCCAGCACGATGAAAACGCCCGTGATGATTGAAGTATTTAAACAGGCTGAAGAGGATAGATTTTCCATCGATGATTCCATCCGCATCGAAAACACGTTCTACAGCATTGTTGACAGCTCCGAATTCTCCCTGGAGCTGGATCCGAACGCGGATGATCCCTTTGAGCGCAAAGTGGGCGAGATGGCAACCATCTACGATCTTACACACGCCATGATTACCTACAGCAGCAATATTGCCACCAACCTGATGATTCAGCTGGTGGGAGCTGAAAATACAACAGAGACCATGCGCGAACTTGGTGCTGAAAATATCAACGTGCTGCGTGGAGTGTACGATATGAAAGCGTATGAGCGCGGATTAAGTAACCGCACCACGGCCCGCGACCTGGCGGTTATCCTGGAGCGTATTGCCGAAGGAGAGGCGGTTAACGAAGAGGCCAGCCGGCAGATGATCGAGATTATGAAGGAACAGTTCTACAAAGACATCATTGGGGGCAATCTGCCGGAGGATGCCGTTGTGGCAAGTAAATCCGGGTTTATAACCGGCGTGAGACACGACTCCGGAATTGTTTCGCTGCCCGGTGGGCAATCCTATATTTTGGTCTATTTATCGAAAAACGTGCCGGATGAAGAGCGCAGTGTAGAAGTGGGTGCTGAAATTTCCCGCATCATATATGACTTCACTAAACAGAATGCCGGGTAACCGGCCTCAGTACGCATTCCCAAGAAAATAGTTTCTGTGCAACTGTCCAGCATACAGTAGTGACCGAAGCAGAATTTTTGTATTATCTAACCAGAGAAATTCCGCTTACATGTTCCAGGATAATGGCTTTTGTTTGCAGCCTCATTCCTTTACCCTTCAGGAATCAAACCGATTATGAATAATTCTATAACCCTAACCACCATCCTAATGAAACAAAATCTACTCTCTTTCCTTGTTCTGTTTTTAGTAATCCTTGCCGGCTGTTCAGCTGATGAACAGACTGAACTGACGACGGATAGGCCGGAGACGTACCCGAATGCTCATCTGCTGGTGACAGCTGATGATCTGCAGGAAGAACTGACCGGCGATAATCCACCGCTCCTGATTGATGCCAGGGATGAGATTCAAGATAGCGTGATAGCCGGTGCGGTGCATTTCCCGGCGGTTTCATCGCTAATTGATCCGGATCACCCAATTGAGTATTACCTGACAGGCCCAGACCGGTTCGGAGAGTTGATGCGGGGTCTTGGCCTTGATAACGACAGCCGCGTGGTTATTTACGACACCGGGAATGCACTTTCGGCCGCGCGACTCTTTTATGCATTGGATTACTACGGCTTTTCAAATGCATCCGTGTTGAACGGAGGCATTCAGGCGTGGCAGGAACAGGGATATCCGCTGGCTGAGGAGCCGGCAGAACCCGGACCCGGTACATTTACCGTAAACCTCAAAGAGGGGCTATCTTGTGATTTTGAGTACGTAATGGCCGCCTCCCAGGCAGCGGATAAGGTGATAGTTGATACGCGATCGGAAGCGGAATATTCCGGTGAAGATGAACGTGCTGAAAAAAGCGGTCATATCCCGAATGCCGTACACCTGGAATGGAGTAGTGTACTGGAGTCCGACGGAATCCCGTACTTCCGGCCGGCATCAGATATCCAGGAGATGTACACGTCGGTCGGTATTACACCCGATAAAGAGGTAATTCCGCACTGCCACACGAACGTTCGGGGTTCGCACACCTATTTCACGCTTCGGCTGATGGGGTACGATTCGGTACGGCCGTATGAAGGATCCTGGGCAGATTATGGAAACCGCGAGGAGGCAACCGTAAGCCGGTAAAGGAACTACCTGAAACCAGTCTTCTCTTGAGAGGCTGTGAGGAAATACATAGTCAAGTATATCAGCCAGTTGTTTTTGCCACGAGGACGCAAAGTCACGAAGGTGCACGAAGTGAAATACTATCAATGAAATAACCTTCGTGAAATCTTTGTGTAGCCGTGCCTTCGAGGCCCACATAGCGGGTGTTTGCAATGCTTGTTGTTCTATTTTTTCACAGCCTCTTGAGAGGAGTACCCCGCCGGCCGGCTGGGGGAGGGGTATTATTCGTTAAGTTTCTGAACCAAGTTCAGGGCAGCTCGACACTCAGAAAGTACGGGTTATCACCCTTTTGGACAGCATCGGAATTAAACCCCTTAAAAAAATTAACAGATGGATCGATTACGGGAGATTGAAACCCATTGCCGTCAATGGATTATCAATCAAAAGGGGGCAGATTCGGCCCACGACCTGGCTCACATTGAACGGGTTGTGAAGAGTGCACGCGAAATAGCGAAGGCAGAGCAGGCCGACATGGAAATTGTGATGCCTGCTGCATGGCTGCATGACTGTGTTGTATTACCTAAAGATCACCCTGAACGGAAAACGGCCTCTACCCTGGCCGCTCAGAAAGCAGTGGAGATTCTTTCCGAAACCAGCCTTTCAAAAAGTAAGCACCCTGCTGTAGCTCACGCCATTGAGGCTCACAGCTTCTCCGCAGGTATTCAGCCCAAAACACCCGAAGCAAAGATTGTGCAGGATGCCGACCGTCTTGACGCACTGGGAGCAATCGGCATCGCACGCTGTTTTGCCATCGGCGGACAGATGGGCAGCGCGTTTTACCATCCCCGCGACCCCTTTGGTGAGAACAGAGAGTACGATGACAGGCAGTGGACGATCGATCATTTTTACACAAAACTATTGAAGCTGCCGAAGACAATGCACACCGACTCCGCCCGGGCAATGGCCGGCAAGCGAACTCTCTATATGCGCCAATTTCTGCAACAGCTCTCGGATGAAATCAGCAGCTAAGGCCGGGAGATCGTATGGCCGTCAATATATTCTATCGTGACTCTAAAATAATCTTTTTGATACATTTCTGCTCCTCTTAACGCTTACAATAGTAGCGGCGTAATTCCAAAAAATTGTGAACAACCGTTTGCTATGGATGACGATCAGATGCTTAGGTATGAAAAACTAACGGAAAAAATATTCTCAAAACCTCCCGAGGAAAGAGAACGGTTTCTGAAGGAGATCAGGGAGAAGGATCTTAAATATTATGAACGTATTGAGCATCTTATACGCTTTTTAACAAGCCGTGAAGAGAACCTGGAAACATATGCTCATAAACAGATCAGGCGCATTCTGGAGGATCTTGAGGAAGAATAGAAAATGTAATACCTGATTCATAATACAGGAGAAATCATTTTCAGCACTATTCGTATTTGTTCTTCATTTCCCGCTGTCTCATCGGCATGCTGTCAATGCGCTCAAAGATATGGTCGACAGATACGGCGTGATCGGCCCTGATTTTAATACCCCCGTCTTTGCCAATCAGCAAAAACAAGAAGCTGTCTTTTTCATCCCCGTAGGTTTCTTGGATTTTTTGCGCACTCTCCACGGTAATTTGTTTGCCATCCAGGTTCGAAGCGCCTTTATCAAATACTGAAACTATACGCAGATCCCTCTCTTTGACGCCTACACTGTTTTTGTACAGCTGATCGACTTGTTGGCGGTAATCATCGTTTTTCTTATCGTCCGATAACAGTATGATGACCCGGTTTTTCCAGCGGTAGTCTTCCAGCGTAAATGAAATAGAGTCAGAAGTTGCTGATTCCATCCCAAATGAAGATAATACGACGGAAAGGCTTATCAGCAGAGTCATCAGAAATAGATTCTTTATATATGAGCATGAATAAGTCAGAACTGTCCAAAACATTTCGTGAGTTCCTTAAAAACCTTTACTTCTGTTTATTCAGAATCGAAAATTTTACAAGTCAAAAAAAGATTCCCTGCTTATTTATCGCAGAGTTACGCGGATACATTCGCTGATTCTCGCAGATAATCTGCGCACATCTGCGTGAAACTCAGCGATAATCTGCGAAAAGAACAGCCGATCATATTCAGGTATTCTAACTTTTTTCAAAATTTTTTTAAAGCTTTGGACAGTTTTGTGAATAAGTAACTAAAATAAAACTCAAATCGATTCATAGATCATGGCACAAAAATATACGGTGCGAAAGGCGGACGTATCAGATGCTCAATCAATCGTAGAATTTAATATCGCAATGGCGATGGAAACAGAGAATAAGCGGCTTGATCGGGAAAAGATTGAACCCGGTGTAAATGCTTTGTTTAATCACCCTGAACACGGATTTTATCTTGTCGCCGAGACGGAAGAGACCGTAATTGGCTCGCTGATGGTAACGAATGAGTGGAGCGACTGGCGAAACGGGCTGTTTTGGTGGATTCAAAGTGTTTTTGTGATTAAGGAATTCCGGCGAATGGGTGTTTATCGTACGATGTACCACCATGTGAAGCAGCAGGCCGCCCAATCCTCCGGTGTTTGCGGTTTTCGGCTCTACGTTGAAAAAGAGAATCTTGTGGCTCAGAAAACATACAAAAAACTGGGAATGGCAGAGACAAGGTATAAAATTTTTGAGGAGATGAGGTCCGACGACCGGCCGCCAACCGGGCCATCCTCGGATAACGGACCCGAACTCCGGAATTGACTGGCACCGATCAGGACACCCAGTGTTATCTGCCGCTCCCGATTGCGAACAAAATGAGTTTCAACCTGGGTCGTTATGAAACGAAACGGCCCCGAAAAACCAAAGAGAAGAATTATGAAAACAGTAGCCAAACTATACGCGATATGTTTCACCGTACTGATGCTGCCGGCGGTTCTGAACGCTCAAAATGAAGTTGTGCGCGAACAGATTTCACTGGAAGGGCTCCGGGAGGTTGGGTTTACCGCAAATATTGAAGGCAGCCGCACAATTGCTGATGATGAAGACCTGACGCCCTCCGCCATTCGCCAGGATGCGGTCAAACGGATGGTTGAGGCCGATCTGCGGTATGTTGCTGACGAAGAGGTGCGCTCGTCAGCGGATATTCCGTTTCTGCACCTGCACATCAATGCAATGGAGATGGAGAACGGCCTGATCCCATTTTCTATCCGTCTGCGCCTCTACCAGCCGGTAAAGCTGACGCTGAATCGCGACCTGCAGACCACGGCCAGCACCTGGGAAACCGCTATGGTAGGACTCGTATCGTATGACAGGATTGATGTGATCCGCGATGCTGCCATTGGAGTGGTGGATACATTCATTGAGGAGTATCATCAATCAAATGAATAGAGCAGATGAACACCCGGACGGGTTGATATGATGATATCATGCCGTAGATGATGTACCCGGCGGGATCATTCAAATCGTTATTTAAAGGTGGATTGCTTACTTTTCCAGGCAAATTTTTAAACCTAATTCCAAATCTGTGATTAATTTCCGCCTGCTCTTTTGGTTGCCGGTTCTCCTCCTTTTGTCTGGTTCTGATATTCTTGCTCAAACCACGGGCGGAACGGCAAGCGATTCGGAAACCTACCAAATCAACGCGTACAAGCTGGCCCAAAACGAGGGGGTAGAGCTTGACGGCCAGTTAAATGAATCGTTTTGGACCAAGATTCGGCCCGCCAGCAATTTTCGTCAGCAAGAACCTAATGAGGGAGGTGCTCCCTCCCAGCGAACTGAAATTTTTGTAGCCTTTGACGATACATATCTTTACATCGGGGCAAAGCTTTTTGACAGCGAACCATCCAGAATTCTTGCCTATCAAAAAAGAAAAGATAGAAGTTTAGGCACCGATGATCGGTTTATGTGGATTTTGGATACGTTTAACGATGGCCGGAACGCCTACTTTTTTGAAACCAACCCGGCGGCTCTTCGTGGAGATGGGTTGTTAACGGTAGGCCAGGGTACCAACTTGAATAAATCTTGGGATGGAATTTGGAACGTACAAACCTCGATTACATCAGACGGGTGGGTTGCGGAAATTCGAATACCCTTTCGGTCACTTGATTTCGATCCGGAAAACACCCGGTGGGGGATAAATTTTCAGCGCACCGTCCGGCGCAACAATGAGGAGATTGTTTGGGCGGGCTGGCGCAGAAATCAGGGGCTGTTTCGCCCCCAGAATGCGGGCACTCTGCAGGGACTCAGCGGCATGTCGCAAGGCCTTGGCCTTGAGGTGAATCCTTACGTTACAACCACGGGCAATCGCAGGTGGACCGACGGTGTGAGCAGCGATTCGGGGACATTTGATACGGGATTTGATGCCGCCTATAGTATTACCCCGAGTGTTCGTGCATCGTTGACCATCAATACGGATTTTGCGGAGACAGAAGTGGACCAGCGCCGTGTAAACCTCACTCGATTCCCGCTTCGATTTCCCGAACAGAGAAACTTTTTCCTGGAAGGAGCCACAATCTTTAATTTTGCCCCGTCAAGTGGTGTTGAGCCGTTTTTCAGCCGGAGAATCGGCCTCGAGGATGGCGAATCGATACCGCTGAATGCGGGCATCCGGCTTCTTGGGCGTGAGGGGAATACCAATATGGGATTTTACCAGATCCGGACCGGCGCGAAAGGGGAGATAAACCGGGAGGATTTTACGGCTGCACGGGTTTCACAGAATCTTTTTTCGGAAAGCAAAGTGGGGCTGATCTATACGCGTCGGGCAACACTTGATGAAGCAGCTGTTGATGATCGCCATACGCTTGGTGCCGATATGGATTTTGGCACCTCACGTTTCCTGGGAGATAAAAATGTTCAATTCCAGGCCTTTTTTGTCTGGCATAATCAAAACGGGCCGCTGGAACAGTCTTCATTCTGGGACCGAACCAGCCGCGGAATACGGATAAACTACCCGAATTTTCCATTTTCAGGATCGATGTCGTACAGGGAGTTCGGGGAGTCCTTCAACCCCGCGGTAGGATTCACCCAACGGAATGGCTTTCGAAGATTACAGCCCACCATTGAGTACGAAAAAATAGTTAGCAATAGCAGCGTGATTCGATCCTGGGAAAGCGGTCTTCGGTACGAATATCTGACAAACCTGGACTTTGAGCCTGAAACAATCAATATCCGATATACACCATTCGACATTGAGTTCGAGAGCGGGGATGAAGTTGAAATGAGCCTCAGTCGGGATTTTGAACGGCTCACGACAAGTTTCGATATTTTGAGGGATGGACGCGTGATTATCCCGCCGGGCGACTACTACAGCTGGAGCTTAAATGCCGAGGTAGAAACGGCATCTTTTCGCAAAATTTCGGGAGGTGCAGAGGTAACACTCCAGGGATTCTGGACCGGCAACAGAAACAGGTACCAGTTTTTTGGTACTCTGCGGCCCTTTCCGGGTATTAACTTAACGGCGGATTGGAATAGAAGTGATGTTTCGCTGCCCGAAGTAAACTTTGCGACAAATTTGTTCCGGTTCCGGGGCGATGCGGACTTTACCCCGAATACGGCATTCACAAATATCATACAATATGATGACGTAAGCGGTGTGTTGGGGCTCTTTAGCCGTTTTCGCTGGACCATTACCACGGGGTCTGATCTATTCCTGGTGTATACCCACAACTGGATTGAAGTTGATGAACAGTTTGAACCGATCGAGATTCAGGGTGCAGCGAAGATCAATTATACGCACAGGTTTTAGCGAAAGGGGCAGTCAGCCAACGATTCACCGGCTTCCGGTGCCCTGCAGTTTCCACCCAATCCAGAGCGTACCCCCCACAATTGCGGCGGTGGCGACGAACGGCAGCCCGAACGCAATGGCAAACAGGGCTCCTCCCCAGGTGGGGCCAATCATGCGCCCAAGTCCGGACATCCCCTGGGCGGTTCCCATGACGGCTCCTACATGCTCTTCATCTGCCTCCTGAGAGATGAGGCTGGTGATGGTCGGTGTATTCAGGCTCTTGCCCACGGCCATCAGGCAGAGCGCAAGGGCCAGCTGCACCATGGAGGCGGCCAGCGGTATACAGGCCAAGCCCACAATCATCAGGCCGTTTCCGGTAAGAAAAAGTTTTTCCTCGTTGAAGCGGTTGGTCAGCGGCTTGATCAGAAATCCCTGGATCACAACGGCAACAATACCGATATAAAAGAACTGGATCCCCACCTGTTCAGCCGTCAGGCTGAGTTCCTGTTCGGCGAAAAGCGGAAAGGCGCTGTAGAGGCTCGACTCCCCGAATGAGAGTAGGAAAAAACCGATCACAAGCGGAATCAGGAAGCCGCGAGAGGTGATGCTTTTCTGCTGCGAGAGCTGCCGCCAAAACCGGGGGGTAAACACGCTTGGCCGGCTCATCCCGGAGGAACGCTTCTGGCTCGTGTCGACGGTTTCCGGAAGTTTTAATAGGACCATCAAAAAACTGCAGAAGGAAAGGAAGGCGGCAAAAAACCCCGGCAATGCAAACTTATTGGCGCTCATCCAGTCAGCAAATTCGGGCAGACCTGCGCCGGCTACGAAGTCGTGAAATGTAGAATGAATCAAAAGCGTGGCGGAGGCGGGCCCGACAACAAACCCAATCCCGAATGCAGCTCCGATCAGCCCCATCCCTTTCGCGCGGTTTTCTTTATCCGTAATGTCGGCAATGTAGGCCTGTGCTGTGGAAATGTTGCCGCCCATCACACCGGCAATAATTCGCGAAAAGAATAGAACGCCAAGCGTTTCCGCCAGCCCGAAAATGATGTAGGCGAGCACTGCACCAAATGTGCTCATCAGCATGATCGGCCGCCGGCCAATACGATCGGATAAACTCCCCCAGATCGGAGAAAAGATGAGCTGCATAAAGGAGTAGACACTGTACAAAAGGCCGATCGTGACCGCCGAAGCCGCAAATTCCTGGGCGTAAAAAGGAAGCAGAGGCAGTACGATTCCGAACCCGAGCAGGTCGATCATAACGACTAAAAAAACAGTTGCCAGCGCGGGTTTATTCATGAAACGGTTTGGGGGTTTGGAGACTGCCCAATATAGGCGCTTTCAATGAACATTTCATGAATGTATGGATTCGGTGCAAACTCGTACAATGACCGGCATCCCCGGGGAAGAGTATGAATGGCGCGCAGCGGTTGGGCGGCATGATATGAATCTGAACCAGACGTGTTCAGAGCAGAAGCCCAAAAAAAGAAGCTGCGCCGGGGGTCAGCCCGGCCAGCTTTAAAAGTGAATTATTGAGGTACGTATGTGGTCGTGCTACTCTTTTCCGATGACCCGGATCTCCGGTGATGTTCCGCTGATCAATTCTGACTTTCGAATTCGAAGCTCCGACCGAATCGGCATTTCGGGGTGTCTGCTATTCCAGTGGATGGTGATCATCAACAACTCCTCGTCATCCAGGGAGCGAAGTGTATGGCCATAGTCCGCAACGGTATCCGCAAGTTTGTCGTGAATTGCAGAGATCTCCTTGCGCACAACCTCATCCGGCAGGTTTTCTTTTTCAAGGTGTATGCGCAGTGACCGGGTGGACTCTCGAATGCTGTCCTGGTAAGCGCTAATCAGGCTGTCTGTGTTGCCGTTGTATTTACCCGGGTTAAACATGCTGTCAATTCTCACAGCCATGGGGGTAAGTTTTTGGCCGATTGTTTGCAGCGCATCGGACCATGTGGTAGCCAGGCTGTCAACTCGTATATCCAGGTCTCGAAGTCCCTCACCCCAAAACGGAAATGCCGAGAGGGATGCCGATACCTGGTAGCTGAGCCCAAAGCCATTGAGATATTCCGGCCCGGAGGTCCGTCGCAATTGAATATGTTCTACATCGGCCTTCTCCATAGCTGTTTCAAGAATAGATCTGAATACATCCTGGTCTGTCGGCGTTTCCACTGAGGATAAATCTTCAACCTGGATACGGTTCTCAAACTCCGGTTCAGCCAGGGTGCCTTTGGTAAATGATCGAATGTCCGCCATGCGTGCCCATGCGGTTAACGTGGGACGCCCGGTGTGATGATTGTCAAAAAAAGACCCCTGCAGGGGAATCACGCCCACACCGAACGACAGTCGAACGAACTCCGAGTCGGGGATATTTCGCAAAAGGGAGGCGTAATTTTTGAAATAATCCATAAAGCGCTCTTCTACAATGGCCCGCTCGTTCTTCGTTTTTTGGGTAGAATCAGGTTCTTCGGCGCGCTCAATCTGTGCGTGCCCCGTAACGTTTACGCGTACAGCCTCCGGTGTGGAATCGAGGGCAGCATTGATTCTGAAATGGATGCCGTATCCCGGAATGTACTGTCCGGCCACGCCGTCTCCCCCCCGGTGGTACTGAACAAATCTGTTGGTCCGGATATCGAACATCTCCTCAAGAATGCTTTCGGAAATTCGTAAATCCTGTTCCATCTCTTCTCCTGTATGTTGTGCAAAAAGTGGGTATACAGGTATCATCATGACGATCATCAACAAGGTTGTTTTAGTGGTGGTACTCATCATTTACTCCTCGGGTTGTGAATAATTAAGTGCAAGTATAAGATCTTCAAAAGCTTCTTCAGTCTGCAGGAAGCGGTAGTAGGTTTTTTCTTCAAGCTGTGCAAGACCCTCGCTGATTAGAACAAGATCCTGCTGTCGTCTCTGGTCGTAATACGCCGTGAGTGACGAAATAACGTTTTCCATCTGCTGCTGATGCTCTTGGCGGGTCTCCTCCAGGATATTTGTAAACACCTGTCTGTTTTCCACTTGCATGTCACGTATCAGCCCGTAAACCTCCTCCTCGGTAAGTTGTGGCTCCGCTGGTTCCTCGGCTGCTGCCGGCTGATCCCCAAATGCGATCAGCAGCCCCTGGTCGGTTTGATGGACCTTTAGATCGATAAAAGAGAACGCAAGTAGTGTCAGCAGGATTGTGGCGGCAATAGCAGCTGCGGTCTTAAGGTAGAAAAATGGCCGCTTTCTCTTTTGATGGTCATGACCGGATGGGGACTCCGGCTGGAGCATTAACAGATCCCTGTGCGGTACCTCGCCCGGCTCATCGCGCAACAGGTTCTGTGTGGCACGCAGCTCCTGAAGCTCCTTCCTGAGTTTAGGACTGTTCGATAAAATTTTTTCAAACGCTTGTTTATCGCCGCTATCCATCTCATCGTAGAGATAGTCCATCAGTTTTTCTTGTGCTTCTTTTTCAGTCATTGGTCAAATAGTGATGTTCAATGTTCCAGCTCTTTAAAACTCTACGCGTTGATTTTAGCCCGTAGTAAAGCCGGGATTTCACCGTGCTTTCCGGCTCCTGCAGTATCTCGGCAATTTCGCGGAATTTCAGCCCTTCATACTCTTTCAAAATAATGACCGTGCGCTGTTCATCCGGTAGTTCCAGCAGAGCCTGCTGTATAATCTCTCCAAGCTCCTTCTGCTGAAGGGCGGCCATGGGAGATTGCTCGTCCGACTCAAGCCCGCCTTGTTGTTCCACCCAGGCTTCAAGCGGGGAGGATCTGCGGCGGCCGGCCCGCTTTAGTTCGTCAAGACAAAGGTTATTCGCTACACGGTAGATCCAAGCTCCAAACCGGGACGGATCGTCGAGATCATTCAGCTTGCTGTACATTTTGATAAAGGTTTTTTGAGTGATCTCGTTTGCCTCGTCGGCATCAGCAAAAAACCGGTAGGCAAACCGGTAAACCTTTTTGTGCCAGCGATTCACAAGCTTGGTAAATGCCCGGGTATCGCCCTGGTTGAACTTTTTAATAAGAAGGACATCGTCCATGGATTCCAATTCAGTAAACAGTTCATGAATGTGGTAACATCGTGTAATACCTCCGTAAGAACCGGTTCTGTTTGATAGACGATGGAAAGAGGAGAAAAGTTTTAAAAGAGTTTTTACGGAGATCCCTGTGGGTAGAAAATAGACTCAACTGCTTTTAAATATTTACTTGTTCATTTTGCCTTGATGCAAAACGAACCAAAAAATCAAGGCTGTGAAAAAATGAGCGGCAGTCGCGGAATATCTGCTACCTTTTATCAATGGTCTATCACGTTCATTGCTTGGTAATTGGTTTCTCGCCGGTATGATAAAAGGTCCCCGCAGATATTCCAGCTCCTTGTTCCCGCTAATTTTTTCAAGGCCGGAGTTTCTTTGTAAACATGGATTTTGATCCTCAAATACACTCAAATATTCATGAAAACTTTATAAATTATCCACAAGGTTTTCAGTAAGTCCAAAAAGAGTTTTTAAGGGCTTGCCTGGGGGTAGAAAACAGCATTACTTCGTTCCTGGGAAGATTTTCCATGATTCATCAACGATTACCGATAGTAATCATTCGGTCGTTCATCTTTTGAAGGCGAGGCGATATGAAAAAAGCAGGTGGGCAATACCAGAATTACGACGCTATGCTGTGTTTACGCGTTTTGATTACGGGTGATTACCGGTAGATGGTTTGGATGTGCCGAGCCGTGGAGATGGACGACATGATGAGATGGCTTGACAAGCGGGTCTGGGGGGGATCAATACTTGTACTGAAAATAGATTACCGGACCCACAAATGGAAAAAGCATGAATATGAAAACCCACCAAAGCTCAAACTTATCTCCCTTCCTGATTTCCATAAAAAGATCTACAGTTGCCCAGATGGAAAGTACACAAACAATAATAAGTAAAAGGGTAAATGCTGACATAATTCTCTTTCTTAATTTTCTTTATTGGGATGCATGAACCAATGCAGATCATGAATCTCTGTCATCAAAATTCAATAATTCAGACAAAAAACCCAGTTAGAGTCTTCTTATGTTTTCAATCTGGACCAATGGAAATGCGAAACTGAAGAGAGGCCTCCGTCTCCGCTCTCGTTCTATTTGCCGAGTAGCATCCTGAGAAATGATTCTCTAACGCGGGTGCCGGCATCCCGGAAGTAGAGAAACGGAAGGTGCGATTCCGGTCGTGCGGTATCGGCCCTGACACCCCAGAGTGGCGTCAGTGAGGTCGGTAGCATAGAGTAGCGGGCATCACCAATCACCGCCGGCTGTTCAGGATGCCGTACCAGGTATCCTTTGGAGAGTTTATTGAAACGCTCGAGGTCGGAATAGAGAGTGGAGCCCGAAAAAGAGTCAAATTCCCCCGATATGTCAACGACAGGAGCTTTCTCACCGGCGTAAATTTTTGGTGGCGTAAAATAGCCGGTTCGTACCGCATCGGCATATACTGTATCGCCGGAGATATAGGTGGAGCGCCAAAGCAGCTGATTTCCAATGGTTGGCTTCACTACGCAGCGTTCAACAGCATGACCGCGCTCATCAGCGAGCAGGAATGCTGCCTGCTGCGCACGATGATGCTGGTACCAGCCGAGGAGCAGGAACAAAAGGAGCCATGCCCAGGCTGCCCCGATGTACGACCCCCTGTTCTTCCAGAGAGCAACTCCGGTAAACAGCAGCAGGCCCAGGGTTATGACGGGATCCACAACCGAAACAATATTGAGGGAGAATCGCGTATCCAAAAAGGGCCACAAAAGTTCGGTGCCGTAACTTGTAATGAGGTCCATAAACCAATGCGTGGCATAGCCGGCAAGAGAGAAAAGATAAATTTGACCAAAGGTGAGAGATTTACGACATACCAGCCAGAAAAGTGACGCAGCAATCAAAGCGCCGGCCGGGATAAAAATGAGAGAGTGTGTAAACTGCCGGTGGATCTCAAGATTGAAGAGCGGGTCGGATGGAAAATGGAGAAAGGTTTCAATATCGGCCAGCAGGGCCGCCCCCATCCCGACCAGTGAAGCGCGAGTCCTGTGTTCAGCGCTCGATACCGGGTATGCGGACATTGCACCGACCACACCATGTGTTACAGGATCCATACGCAGATCATCGGTTTATGCATCATTCTGGCGGTTGTTGAAGGGCAGTTCAAGTTGCTCTCCAAATGTACCTCCTTCATGGAGGTTAAGCAGGGAGAGTGATATGCCGAGAAGGCGTACTTCACGGGCTCCTGCCTCGGTTTCTTGTAAAAGTCGCTGTGCTGTTTCAAATATATCCTCAGTTTTATGAATAAATTGCGGATGTGTGTAGCTGCGGGTAACGGTGTCGAAATTTTTAAAGCGCACTTTCAGCGTTACGGTTTTGCCTGCTGCGCTTAATTTACGCATGGATTCCGATATTTTCTCAGACAGCTCATAAAGAAACCGGCCAATCCACTCCAGGTCTGATACATCTTCGGAGAATGTGCGCTCTTTACCAATCGATTTTCTAATGCGGTGCGATTTCACCTTGCGGTTGTCAATGGCACGTGCAATGCGGTAGTAGTGGTGCCCCGATTTCCCAAACTTTTTTACAAGGTCAATTTCACTCCACTGCTTCAGGTCAGCCCCGGTTCGGATACCGAGCAGCTCCATCTTCTGCTTGGTCGCTTTGCCAACGCCATAGAATGACCCGATGGGAAGCTTTTCGATAAACTCTTCTGCATCCTCCGGATAGATGGCGCTCAAGCCGTCCGGTTTGTCAAGATCGGACGCAATTTTTGCAAGAAATTTATTAAACGATACGCCCGCAGATGCCACAAGGCCGGTCTCTTTGCGAATGGCCTGCCGGATTTCTTTCGCGATTAGTGTTGCCGATGGGTTTTCTTTCAGGTTTGTGGTTACATCAAGGTAGGCTTCATCCAGGGAGAGCGGCTCCACCAGGTCCGTATATTCGAAAAAGATATCCCGGATTTGGTGAGACACCTCTTTGTAAATATCAAACCTGGGTTTGACAAAAATAGCCGACGGGCATTGTTTTACGGCCCGGGATGCAGGCATGGCAGAGTGGATGCCAAACGCCCGGGCCTCGTAGCTGGCGGCAGCCACAACGCCTCGCCCTTGCGGAGAACCACCCACAACCACCGGCTTGCCCCTGTACTCCGGATGGTCGCGCTGCTCGACCGACGCGTAAAAGGCATCCATATCCACATGTATAATTTTCCTGGGTTTTGTATCTGTCACGTGGGAATAATTGCGTTGCTATGAGGCAATAAAATTTGAATTTTCGTACTTTGTCGTCCCATTGTCATTATAAAATAAAAATACGGTCCACTCATGGAAGAGCTGAATGCAGTAACAATATACTGGTTAATTTCAATCGGGTTGCTTGTCGGGTTTGTTATAGATCTCTTGATGATGAAACGGGGCATCAGCCTGATTGGAAATGTAGCCTGGGGTGCTGCCGGGTCGGTCATCATTGGTGTTATTATGATTGTTCTAAATGTATTTGCACCATTAATCTACGCTGCAATAGGTTCTATTGCATTTTTGTTTCTGATAAATGTGTTTAGTTTTGAGCAAAATCACGGGGATTCTGCAAAAGCAAGCTAAAACAGGAGGTTTTCATCGGGTCCACTCATCAGCATAATCTTCCACCTCTTCAGGGCCATGTAGCGTGGCTTATCCCCGATGCGCACGCTACTGATATTTACGAAAAACAGATCAACGCCCTTTCATCACGTTTTGGAACCCCTCGGTTCGATCCGCACATCACGCTTGGCCACCATCCCGGCCTCTCACCATCCGGGTTGTATAAACAGCTCAGGCATCTGTTTTCATCTTACGACAGCCTCTCGATCCAGACCGATCATATCAGGTGCAGCGATCATCCATATCAAAATCTTGTTCACCAGTGTAACTACGAACCGGTGATGAACCGGCTATACGCTGATCTTGCTGACAGAGCTCCCGGTTTTATAGCCAAGGAGGAGCACCATGTCAGCCTGCTCTATGGCACTGTTGAATGCTCCGAAATTGAGCAGTGGATACCAGACCTTGAAAAAACATTGCCCGGTATATTATCGGTCGCTGAGTTCAGAATCGTTGGCCTGGAACCGGAAGTGAAAAACTGGAAAACCCTTTATTCACAAAGTATTTAGCAAGATTTCCACTTTGATTTGGAAGTGGGTTTTTGATTTACGAACATACATTCGAATTTTTCTGGATAATCAAAAAACCGACCTATGAAGGGATATAAATTTTACGAGCAGGTAAACGCGGCTTTCGATGAAGCGGCACAATACACTACGTACGATAAAGGGCTGCTGTCACAGATGAAAATCTGCAATGATGTTCTTCACATTACATTTCCCGTAGAACTTGATAACGGAAAAATTGAGGTTATCGAGGCGTGGAGAGTAGAGCACAGCCATCATAAAATGCCAACGAAGGGGGGCATCCGCTACAGCATGACGGTAAATGAAGATGAAACGATGGCATTATCTGCGCTAATGACCTACAAATGCGCGGTTGTTGATGTTCCATTTGGAGGTGCCAAGGGAGGGATTAAAATCGATAAATCAAAATATTCCCAGCGTGAACTGGAGCATATCACACGGCGGTATGCATTTGAGCTCATAAAGAAAAATTTTATCGGGCCGGGAACCGATGTTCCGGCACCTGACTACGGGACCGGGGCACAGGAGATGGGGTGGATCCTGGACACATTCCGCCAAATGAGCACCGACTTAAACGCAGATGGCTGCGTGACTGGTAAGCCGGTTGAAATGGGGGGTATTCGCGGGCGTACTGAGGCAACAGGCCGGGGGGTCTATTTTGGGATCAAAGAAGCGTGCGACAATAAAGAAGATATGAAAGAACTTGGGCTGACGCCCGGTATTGAAGGGAAAACATTTGTCATACAGGGTCTGGGTAATGTGGGATATCATGCCGCGCTGTATATGATTGAAGCCGGCGCAAAACTGGTGGGTGTAGCTGAAATTGATGGGTCGATCTACAGTGAAGCCGGTATCGATCTTGAAAAATTAATGGAGTATAAAGCAGAAACCGGTGGAGTTACCGGTTTTGAAGGAACAGAAACGCTGGAAAAGAGCAATTCCGTGCTCGAAAGTGACTGCGACATCCTGATTCCCGCCGCCCTTGAAAACCAAATCAACGAAGAAAATGCAGGCAAAATCAAGGCGAAAATCATAGGGGAAGCTGCGAACGGTCCTACCACGGCAAGAGGACACGAAATTATAAAAAAACGGGGTGCACTCATTATTCCCGATAACTACCTCAATGCCGGTGGTGTAACCGTATCGTATTTTGAATGGTTAAAAAATATACAGCATGTGCGGTTCGGCCGAATGGGAAAACGGTTCGAGGAGAACAGCTATAAGAAAATTCTATCGGTGATCGAAACCATATCTGATCGCAAATTTACCGAAAAAGAGCTGTCGTTTCTTGCCAAGGGCGGCGGTGAGGCAGAGCTCGTTGATTCAGGCCTGGAGGAAACAATGATCAACGCCTATAATGAAATGAACGAGCTTAGAAAAAAACATGATGTCGATTTGAGAACCGCAGCATTTATAAGTGCGATCAACAAAGTTGGCACGATCTACGAACGCATGGGGATATTCCCATAATCAAAAAAACCTCTGGGATCTTTCAGAATCCCAGAGGTACTATGTTTAAAAAGTATGATATTAACCAAAACATCATGTCTACACTACGCATGATAGTAGGGATGGTTGCAAAATAATTTCAACTAAAATGATATCATTTTATCTTGTCATGTTTCTGCTTCCCATCCTGGTGATTGCACTGGCAGTCTGGCTTGTAAAGAGAGAGGGGGAACTGGATGGATGAGACTGGTGAAATAGCCATTTCAGCCGACGGGTACGCGATTGCTGCATTTATCGGCTACCTGTTGATCCTGGTTGGTATCGGGTTGTACACCGCGCGTTTTTCGTCAAAAGGAATTAGTGAATATTTTATTGCCGGACGAAAAATGAACCGCTATGTGATGGCTCTGTCTGCGGTTGTTTCGGGACGCAGCGCGTGGCTGTTACTCGGTGTTACGGGAATGGCGTACACCATGGGGCCGTCAGCAATATGGGCCGTCCTTGGATATATCCTGGTGGAGCTGTTTCTGTTTCTTTACTACGCCAAACGCCTCCGCAACTTTACCGAGGCCCGCAACTGCATCACGGTCCCCGATTTTTATGCCGCCCGCTTTGATGATGATGACGGCTGGCTGAGAACGCTGATCGTGGTCATTTTCCTGATTTTTATGATTGGATACGTGTCCGCACAGTTTGTTGCCGGGGGAAAGGCGTTTGCATCCGGTTTTGGGATGGAGATGAATCACGGGATCCTGCTGACGGCCGTGATCGTTGTAGCCTATACGATTCTGGGTGGATTTCTTGCCGTCAGCCTGACGGATATGATCCAGGCAGTGTTCATGATTCTTGCCCTTGTGGTACTGCCGTGGGTCGCAATATCCAACACCGGCGGGCTATCCGCCATGCTGTCGGAACTCTCCGCGATGGATGTTGCCTACGTGGACCCGTTTGCTATTTCAGTGGGAGCCGCCATCGGGTTTCTTGGAATTGGCCTGGGCTCGCCGGGAAACCCGCACATCCTGGCCAGGTACATGGCAATTGATAATTCCAAACACCTTAAGACCGCTGCCATTGTGGGTACGGTCTGGAACGTGATTATGGCGTGGGGAGCGGTGTTTATCGGCCTGGCCGGCCGTGCCTGGTTTCCCGAAGTCGAGATGCTGCCGGCCGAAGATACCGAGAACCTCTTTCCGCTGCTCGCACAAGAACATATGCACCCGGCCATTTTTGGTGTAGTGCTGGCCTCTATCTTTGCAGCCATCATGTCTACGGCCGACTCTCAGCTCCTGGTGGCCGCTTCCAGTGTAGTACGTGATGTTTACGAGAAGTTGATTCGAAAAGGAGAGGAAATCCCGCAGAAAACGCTGGTTCTCTACAGCCGGTCGGTTGTATTTCTGCTGGTGGTTTTGGCGCTGATATTTGGATTTATTGCGGAGGACCTGGTGTTTTGGCTGGTTCTGTTTGCCTGGGCCGGTCTTGGGGCGTCCATCGGCCCCACGTCAATCCTGGCGCTCTACTGGAAAGGCACAACCCGCGCGGGTGTGATGGCGGGAATGATCGCGGGCACCTCGGTAACTATTGCCTGGTATTTTACCCCCTACTTAAGCGATCTGATGTACGAGCTGATCCCCGGGTTCATTGCCGGCCTGCTGGCTACCTGGCTGGTCAGTTTATGGACATCCCCGGCACCGGACACTAAACGTGCATTTGAGGATATGTTTAAAGATTTTTGAACAAAAAAAGTCTTGCAACAAAGAAAGCTGTTGGTATCAGTTTACGATATCATGGGCTTCTTTTTGGATATGATAGAGACGTTATGGTTCAGATGCCGGCTGCTGAATAGAGAACACCCCGGCGGAACCAATAGATACAGGTCACCAAGCCACAGGGTTTTCGATAGTATCGTAGAGTTAAATAACCTGAAACCAACGATCGATCCTCTGACCTCAGCTCAGAGCTTTAGGAAAAAAGTTTTTTAAAGAATTTCACGACACCGCTTTTCTCATCATCTTGCTTCTTCCCCTGGCGGCCGCCGCTGAGCTGATCAAAAGTTGGCCGTGGTAATCCTTCTGTGGTTGTCTGTTTTTCCTTCCGCTTCTTTTTGCTACGCTTGCTGCGGCCGGAATCCGATTTCCCTTTTGGACTCTTGCCCCGGCTTTTAGGTTTCCCGTTTTTACTTGTCTTGCCGGATGTGGACGATTTATTTGTTTTCTTCTCTTTGACCTCTTTTGGTACCGGCAGCTCTTTCGGAGCATATCCAAGAGAATTGCAGATTTCTTTTATGTCACCCCGGTCTTGTTTTGATACCAGTGAAAGTATTTTTGTAGCCTTGCCGTCGCCAACCAGTTCTGCACGTAACTTGTACTCATTGACATCCTCGGGAACATCGTAATTAATCACTTTCGTGGCATGTTCGAGAGCAATATCTGCGGCGGATAGTTCACCTACGATCAAATGCTGAACGTTTCCATCGGTAAACATACCAAAGCGCTGATCATATGTTTTTTTGTCCACTTTGTCGTGAACGCTGACCGCTCGCCGCCCGCTCTTCCTGAGTATTTTATAGAGCCGGTCTGCTGTTCGTCGGGAAGCAGCAAAAATTACGACTGTATCATTCTTATTCTCATCAAGGTGCGCCATCAGAATAGATATCTTTGATCGAGGCGGCACATTGATATAATACTGGGTCAGATCTTTTTTTATTACATCTTTCGTAAAGGTGGTCTTGCGGGATTCTGTTTTTTCGGATGGTGTAACCAGTTTCGGGTCTTCAAGAAGTTTATTTTCCGCCTCACGCAGTTCCTGACTGTCTTTGGCGGCGGCAAAGATTTTCTGACACTTACGATTGATGATTCTTTTGTTGATTACTTCAACCGGAGCCCACTCTTTCACCTGCTCCGCCTGGTCAACAATCAGCTGTTCCACTTCACGGAACACCATGCGACCTGTTTCCAGGATATCGGCCAGGCGTTTGGGTGTGGAGATCACAATAACCGGCCCCGCTGACAGGGTGGCAAGATCTTTTTTGGTATCACCGTCACCGGCCAGGCAGGCACTCTCTATCCCCGCGTGGTATCCAATAGCCCAAACCCACTCGTCCAGCTCGCTTGCGCGTTTGCTGTCCGATGCAAGGATGATGGCTCGTGTGCCCTGGCGCCGGTCGGACTTCGATATCGAATTCAAAAGAGACAGCAAATATCCAAGCTCCGGTTTTTCGCCGGACGTAGTGTTGATAACTAAATCGGAACCGGTTTCAACCTCATTAAAAATTTTCTTTTGCAGCAGTGAGGGGCTTTCAATCTGTACATCTTTTAACCCCTTCAAAATATCAGAACTTAGTCGAAATTGATGAAACGACAATTTTTTACCTCTATTCGTTTTAAATCACGATTTCAATTAACAAAGAACAAGCTTAAATATACAAACTGTAGCTTTTTTTACATACTAATTTAACAACGGCCAAGATACAGCCTTCTTACATGCCATGAAAAGGATTTACCCTCAGACGTCCAAACCTGTTGAAAAGATGTCGATATCTATCAAAATTATTCATCAACGGAGTTATTTATCGCAATTTTCTGTTTGTTTGAAATGGTGCCGGGTGGCTGCTTGACCTGCCTTGGTTTTAAGCGTATATACTAATGTTAAAAAAATGAAGTGGATGGTTTTTATATTGAATATCTATTAGCGTGATGTAACGTATGTTTTTTCGAAAAAATCGAGACATTATGAATAAGATTGTTTTTAAGCATTGACTCATATGGATGAGTACACTTTAACACGAGACCAAGTAGAATTAAATAGATTGCAGACATATGTCAAATCGTATTGCTTTTTTTGCTGATGCCGCTGATTTAAGGGAGACATTTGATCTCGACGAGTCGCGCGAGGTGATCTTTGATCCACACTATAATATAGCACGCGGACATCATATTCCTGTTCTTACCGAACATGAAGGGGTATTCTCCGTTGAGCGAATTCGGTGGGGTGAGGGATTCGAAAAAAAATCGACCGAACCCGCGACCTCACGAGACGAAGATGTTGTGAAACTTGAGAAGAGAGCAAACGCCAGGGCAGTTATCCCGATCAGCGGGTTTTATATCTGGAAAAGCCGAAAGAAAGAGGACCATCCGTTTTTTGTCCGAAAAATTGATAATTCCCTGTTGTACGCTGCCGGGTTTATCTTCAGGGACCAGGCGAAGGATTTTCCGTATGCTGAAATGGTTATTACAGACTCCAATACATTGATACAACCTATCAGCGAGTCGATGCCGTGCATACTCAAAGAGGGGCTTGCAAAAGAGTGGCTGCGGAAGAATATGTCGGCGAGCGAACTGCTGGACACCGCGAATTCGCAGTTCTTGATCACGGACCTGACGGTTCACCGGGTCAGCAAAGAGATTAACGATCTGTCAAAAAACGAGAAATCCCTGATACAGCCGATTCCCAAGTAGCAATCTACAGCAGAACCTAATCATTCGCAGGCTTCAGTTTCTCCTTGCCTTCCACCTGGTTTTGATAAATACGAATGGTGTTGTAGGCGAAATCGATGTCGTTTTCCCGCTCAACAGCATCTAAAATATCTTCCCAGATAATCTGGTTAATCCCACGCCGGCTTCTCGGGTTACTCAGGTGGCGTATCGTCATTTTAATGCCGTTATCAACAACATCGGTATACACTATGGGCGTAAGATTGCGATAGTGGATCAGGTACAATTTTGTGGCGCGCCGGATCTGCTGCTCAGCATCATTCACATAGTCCTTCAAATGGCTATTGGTAATCTCCTCAACCAGTTGTTTTGCCTTTCTCCAGTTGCTTTCAAACGTAAAAACAATTTCAATTTCGTTCCAGATAAACTCGAAATCGCTGGTGTAATTGGCGATTGGGTCTCGCAATACCAGGTGGTTTGGAATATGGATGAGCCGTCCCGTGCTCTGGTCGGCATGGACCCAGTTGCCAATTTCAAGAACAGTAAATTTAAATATCCGGATATCGACGATATCTCCTTTAATTTCCCCAATCTGTATTCTGTCCCCGACCTCAAATGGTTTTCGCCACATCAGGAAAACCCATCCGGCGATATCTGTGACAGGATCGCGAAGGGCTATCGCAAGGCCGGCAGACAGAAGGCCGAGAAACGTTGCCAGTGAACCAATCGCCTCTATCCACGTGCGGCCGATTAGCAAAATACCAACAAAAACAACGGCATAGCTGATATTTTTTCTCCACCGGTAGCGCAGGGTTGTGTCTTCGATCTGGCGGTACACAACCCGGATAATCACGAAACGAATCACAATAAGAATTGCGATGATAACAGCGGTTTCCAAAATATTGCTCGTCTGAAGCGAGCTTTGGGAGAGCAGCTTTTCAAGATACTGCTGGAAATTATTCATATGGTAACATTATCGACTGGTGGCGGGATTTTTTCTGTTCAACTGATTTGACAAAGGGCTTTGTTAAAAGCCCAAATAGTGATATTTTTAAAATTCTAAAGAAAAATCAATTTACAAAAAACACATGCTATACGGAATTATCATATCGCTGATTGTACTCATTTCATTTTTACTTATTGTTGTAGTACTACTTCAGCCCGGACAGAAGGAGGGACTTACCGGCGGTCTTGCGGCTGGCATGGCCGGAGGAGCTGCTATGGGCGCCCGGCGAACAGCGGACCTGCTATCTAAAACCACGACCATCCTCGCAGCTCTGTTTCTTTCATTAAGCGTGTTGGCAAACTTTGCAATTGATCGCGGCGGCTCCGGTAGTACAATACAGCAGCAGGGTGTGCCCGGATTACAGGAGCAGCCGGGTGAGATGAACGATTTCAGCGTGCCATCTGAGACAGAATCGGCCATCCCTCAGGATGAGAACACCGAAGAAGAAAATTAAATTAAGTTCTACACAGCCCAAGGTAAATCCTGTAAACATTAAAAAAAGCCCTGCATAAGCGGGGCTTTTTTGATTAATCAATCTCCGTCAGCTCCATCTGGCGATACCCAATTCAGCTGCCTGTCTTTTCTTGCCCGTTGCTATTTGCATTCTTTACAACATCATAGATGAGGTAGGGCGGTATATTCAGCATCTCCATCTCGATGTCATAATTTCCAAAAACTTCCATCACCGGTTTCTTCAGGTGGCCGCTGGTTTGGTAGGCGATAAACTTTCCGCCATCCGTTAAGATCCGTTTTGTTGCGTTGAGAACCTCCCGTTTACGATCTTTATTCAGAAAAGAAAAGGGGATTCCGGAAAGCACATAATCGATATTGCCCACCTGCTTTGCATCGAGAACGGACTCCACATTGCCCGCAAGCTCATTGTGGATCTCAACACGGGGATCAGAAATAGATTGAATTAGATCATCCACAAAATCTTCGTTTGCTTCAATGAGAATTAAACGGCTGCCGGCGGTCATCTTTTCGAGCAGAAATTTTGTAAACACGCCGTTTCCGGGTCCATATTCAACCAGGGTAAAATCCTTGGTAAAGTCGATGTGCGTACAGACTTTTTTTACACATCGCATGGAGGTAGGGATGACAGAGGCAACGTCACGATCTTTAATAAAGGTTTTAAAAAAGTCGATTTTACTCATGAGGTCGTATTAGGTCAAAGTTCTTTTTTCAGTTTTTCAATTTGATCGCGGATGCGAGCAGCTTCTTCAAACTCCATATTTTTTGCAGACTGAAGCATCGAATCACGCAAATAATCGATAAATTTTTCCTTGCTTTCAAATGTTACTTCTTTCATTGCCGGGTTGGCTTTGTATTGAATGCCTTCCTCAGCAACTTTTACCACCTCAAGATAATCATCTTCTTGTTTAACACCAGAATCAAGGTCGAACTCTTTATTGGAAATTAATGAGGGGTCGACAAGTGGCTTCAGATCTTTGACAATTGTTTTTGGTGTGATGCCATGTTTTTTGTTGTACTCTCTCTGGATTTCTCGACGCCGATTGGTCTCTTCCACCACTTTTTTGATGCTGTTCGTCATTTTATCGGCATATAAAATGGCTTTGCCTCCAACATTTCTGGCAGCCCGCCCCACAATCTGAAACAACGACGTTTCGGAGCGCAGAAATCCTTCTTTATCGGCGTCTAAAATTGCAACGAGGCTCAATTCAGGAATATCAATCCCCTCCCGCAACAGGTTAATGCCAACCAGCACGTTGAAATCCCCCCGCCGGAATTTGTAGAGGACCTCAACACGCTGCATGGCATCCAGTTCGCTGTGCATGTAGGCTGCGCTGATACCAAGTCCTTTCAAATACTCGCTAAGCTCTTCGCTCAACCGCTTGGTAAGCGTGATACAGAGTACCCGTTCATTCTTTTTGACCCGTTCCTGAATCTCGTCAAGCAGATCATCCACCTGGTTGCCCAGGGGACGAACTTCGATCTCGGGCTCCATCAGGCCGGTTGGGCGGATAATCTGTTCTACGTACACGCCATCGGATTGCTCCAGCTCGTAGTCAGCCGGCGTGGCGCTCACAAAGATGGCCTGGTTGATCATGGTTTCCCACTCTTCGAACGTAAGCGGTCGGTTATCCAGCGCCGACGGCAGCCGGAAGCCGTGTTCAACAAGTTCCACCTTCCTGGATCGATCGCCGCCGTACATTGCGCCAATCTGCGGAACGGTCTGGTGGCTCTCATCCACGACAAGCATAAAATCATCCGGAAAATAGTCAAACAGGCAGTAGGGACGTTCACCGGGTTTGCGGGCACTCAGGTACCGGGAGTAATTTTCAATTCCCGAACAATACCCGATTTCCTGCATCATCTCTATGTCGAAGGTGGTTCGCTGTTCCAGGCGTTTGGCCTCAAGAAACTTCTGCTCATCTTTCAGAATATCCACTCTCCAGTACATTTCATCACGGATCTGTTGAATCGCTTCTTCCAGGCGCCCTTTGGAGGTGACGTAGTGGCTGGCTGGATAGATCCTGAACTCTTCGATGCTCTCAAGAATATTGCCGGTGTCGATATTGAATATTTCAAGAGATTCAATTTCATCCCCCCACATCGATACCCGCAATCCCTCTTCGGAGTAGGCGGGGTAGACATCGATAACATCACCCCGAACCCTGAAGGTGCCGCGCGTAAAATCGCTGTCGCTGCGCCTGTAGTGGAGATCCACAAGATCGTAAAGAAGCGTGTTCCGGGGAATCGTCATCCCGGTTTTTAGCGTAATAATGAGTTTCTCATATTCCGAAGGAGATCCGATACCGTAAATACAGCTGACCGATGAGACGATAATCACATCCCGCCTGTTTGACAGCAGTGAACTCGTTGCCCGTAGCCTGAGGCGCTGAATTTCTTCGTTTATGGAGAGATCCTTTTCTATAAACTTATCCTGGCTTGAGATATACGCTTCTGGCTGGTAGTAATCATAATAGGAGATGAAAAACTCTACCCGGTTGTCAGGAAAAAAATCGCTAAACTCCCGGTATAGCTGGGCGGCCAGGGTCTTGTTGTGGCTCATCACCAGGGTTGGCTTCTGTACATTTTCAATCACACCCGCGATGGTTCGGGTTTTTCCCGATCCAGTGATTCCCAGAAGGGTCTGAAATTTATCGTTGTGTTCAATTCCCTCCGTCAGCTCTTTTATGGCATTTGGCTGATCTCCGGCGGGCTCCCACGGTGAATGAAGGTTAAATTTAGACATAGACTTACAAGATAACCATAAGCGTTCCGCAAGTAAACATATATTGTGTTAAATCAATTCTTTCCACCTGATGTGAGTGAACTTTCTGCACACGGCATTAAAAAAAAACAGAAAAAGAGATAAAATTTCAGGGCTCGGGTAATAAAAGCGCTTCCTATTCGCTATCTTTTACCGGAATAAAAAACATTTGGCAAATCTGACAGATTCATCATCGAATTAGAGAACCTCAGATGACGGCTAAATCAAATCAATTAACGATTCTAAGCTAAATAAGAGTATGACATTTTCAGACACCAAATTTCCGCCGCTTACAAAACTGACCGAAGATGAACAGATGCTGAAGGAAGCTGCCGCGGATTTTGCGGATTCGGTTATCCAGCCCAAAGTGCAGGAGATGGAAGAGGCGGCGAAGCTTGATCCTGATCTGATTCAACAATTTTTTGAAATGGGCCTGATGGGGATTGAAATCCCGGAGAAATACCAGGGCGGTGGCGGCACCTTTATGATGAGCATTGTGGCCATTGAACAGATATCGAGGGTGGATGCGTCCGTGGGCGTATTTATGGATGTACAAAACACGCTGGTAAACAACGCGTTTCTGCGATGGGCCAACGATGATGTGAAAGAGCGGTTTCTACCACAGCTTGCCACTGAAAAAGTGGGCGCCTACTGCTTGTCGGAAGCCGGATCGGGCAGCGACGCGTTTGCTCTTAAGTGTTCGGCAGAGGAAGATGGCGACTCCTACATGCTTAATGGAACCAAGCTTTGGATTACAAATGCAAACGAAGCGGACCTGTTTCTTGTATTTGCCACGATTGATCCCGGTGCCGGGTATAAAGGGATTACGGCTTTCATCGTGGAGCGGGCAATGGAGGGCTTTTCAATTTCAAAAAAAGAGAACAAGCTGGGAATCCGGGCAAGTTCTACTTGTGAGCTCCTGCTGGAGGATGTGAGGGTGCCAAAGGAAAATATTCTCGGAGAGGTCGGTAAAGGGTATAAAGTTGCTATTGAAACTCTGAACGAAGGGCGTATCGGCATCGGGGCTCAGATGATCGGTATTGCACAAGCCTCGCTTGATGCCGCACTGAATTATACCCAGGAGCGGAAGCAATTTGGCCAGTCGATCTCGGATTTCCAGGGCGTTCAGTTTCAGCTCGCAAAAATGGCTACAGAACTTGAGATGGCACGCCTGCTGGTCTACAATGCTGCACGGCTAAAGGAGAATGGCCAGCCGTTTCTGAAAGAGGCCGCAATGGCCAAGTACTACAGCTCTGAAGTTGCCGAAAATCTTAGCTCCTCCGCAATTGATCTTTACGGCGGCTACGGGTACGTAAAAGAGTATCCGGTTGAAAAGTATTACCGCGACTCTAAAATCGGAAAAATCTACGAAGGAACATCAAATATGCAGCTAAATACGATTGCTAAAATTTTACTGCGGTGATTGAGCCGGTCGATTCTTCAGTAAGATCAGGGCTGGATCACTTCTGAAAACAGCTGGTGCCCGGGAAAAGGCAACAGTTGCAGATCAGCAGATATGGAATTTGATTTGGCTATGCTCTCAGAACATGACGTAAACCACTGAAAAGAAATTCGTTTCACAGCACGCGCATGAGGTATAAACTGATGATATTAAAGTAATTGAGGCGAAAATAAAGAGCGCAATTAAATAAAATTATATGGAATTATCACGTGTGATCATCATGTTCACACATTTAGGATGTGCAGTGACGACAAATGATCAGCGCACATTTTAAAGTTAGTTAACCAAATCATTGAATTTATGGATGCACGCGTAAAAAAGATCATTGAAGATAAAGCCAAAAATCAAGAGGACGCCCGAGAACTGCAAAACCTGTTTAACGAACTCATGCAGGAGCGGGATCAGTTCAAAGAGCATTTGAATTTATTGGAAAACGCAATCCGCAGTGATTATGACTCGATCATCATTACTACGCTTGAACTTGAAAAACCCGGACCGGAAATTGTTTATGTAAATGACGGATTTACGAGAATGACGGGCTACACTCGGCAGGAGGCGATTGGTAACACACCCCGGATGCTGCAGGGTGAAAAAACAGACCGAGCGGTTCTGGATAAACTGAAAAAGAGATTGAGGGAAGGACACTCCTTTTTTGGCCATACGGTTAACTATCGAAAGGATGGCTCGGAATTTATCAACCAGTGGGATATCCATCCGCTGACAAACAAAGAGGGCGACATTACGCACTGGGTCTCCTACCAGCACGATATCACGGAGCGGAAACGATCCGAAAAACGCATTGTCGATACCCAGGTTGAGTTCGATAAACTTGCGGAAGAGTCTAAGAAAACACTGGTTGACCTGGATGAACAGGGAAATATTGTTACATCGAACAAGGCGTTCAGAGATCTGATCGGTTTCGACGACGAAGAACTGAAGAAAATGAAGATTTGGGAGCTGCTTGAAGATTCGTCTGTAGAGAATTTTCGCCATAAGTTTGATGTATTTAAGCCGAGTGATTTTGACAGCCAGACGTTTAATTTTAAGCTTATCAATAAAAAAGGAAACAGCATCGAAGTGGATGCCAAATCCAGACTGCTGTCACCCAATGGGCAGAAGATTATACGGGTCACATTCCAAAACAAATCACTTCAAAAGCGAATTATGAGCATGCTTTCAAACCGCGAGAGTGATTTAAGTGATGTTCTGGACCAAACAAAAGATTTTAACTATAAGATTATCCCGGTGGCAGGTACGGGATATGAGTTTGACTATGTGACAGAAACGTTTTCGGAGATTACCGGCATCGCCTCTTCCGAGATAAATCAGACGAAACTCACCGATTTTATTCATGAGGATGATATTGATAAAGTTCTGGATCATTTTAGTGTAGTTCTTGAAGGAAAGCCGAACACAGAGCAGTTCAGAATAAAAAGCATCTCCGGTAATTATGTCGAGGTTATTGACTATGCAAAACCGGATTGGGATGCGGATAACTCAACGGTGAAAGCGATTAAAGGGGCAACGTCCACCGAAATTTCGTCTGAAACGAAGGCTTAACGACGTTCCAACGTAAATCAGAATCTAAACGCCGGTCAACCACCGGCGTTTTCTGTTTATAGAACATTTTTACGCCAGTTCTGCAGGAAGTATTCGCACACAGAATTTGTTATCTTTGCAAAGAAGCTTTAAACAATTTCAGAACGCTGCTATGACAATTGAGGAAAAACAAGATCGAATTATCCGTGAATTTCAAGCGCTGTCCGATTGGCAGGAGAGGTATAAGCATATCATTAAGATGGGGCAAAAGCTTCCACCGCTGGATGATAAATATAAGGTAGAAGAAAACCTTGTGAGAGGTTGTCAGTCGCAGGTGTGGCTGACCACGGATACCGAAGATCAAAAGGTGATTTTCAATGCCGACAGTGACGCGGCTATTACAAAAGGGCTGGTTGCCATGATGGTCAATTTTTATTCTCACGAAGAGCCGGATACCATTCTCACGCATAATCCCGAGTTTATAAAAAAAATCGGAATGCAGGAACACTTATCCCCCACCCGGTCCAACGGCTTGGCTTCGATGATTAAGCAGATGAAAATATATGCGATGGCTTATAAAGCTAAAATGGCGGGCCAAAGTGAATGAATAACGATAGCCGCGTAATATGAGCAGAGGGTGAATTTTACGGGAAATCGGAGTATATTTTAATCCAATATTTTATTTAACCATTTAGCGATTATGAATAACAAAACCGTACAAATTGCTCTGTTAATCATCTTTCTAATTGTGAGCGGCGCAGCCCTTTTTTATGGTCTTGCCGGCAGCGATTCAGTGGAAGAAGGCGATGACCGAACCCCGCAGCAGGTCACTATATTAGAATATTTCGACTACTCCTGCCCGGCCTGCCGCGACTATAGCGCTCTCGTAAACCAACTCAAGAAAGATTATGGTGACATGATTGAGGTAAAGTACAGGCACTTTCCGCTAAGCGGGTTTCAGCACAGCCGCATGGCCGCACACTCCGTCGAAGCGGCCGGCGAACAGGGTAAGTTCCAGGAGATGCACGACATTGTATTTGAAAACCAGCCGGAGTGGTCCAGAAGTAATGAGGCCGTTGAGCTAATTGAAGGGTACGCGGAGCAACTTGAACTTGATATGGAGCAGTTTCGAACCGACAGAGACTCGGAAGAGATCGCCGAGCGTGTAGAGAAGGATCGACAAGAGGGCATCCGCCGGACGGTCAACTCCACACCTACTTTCTTTATAAACGGGCGGAAGCTCCAGCAGAATCCCCAGAGCTACGAACAGTTTAAATCAATTGTTGAGCTACAGATGTACCGGTCGAATTAGGGATGATATATCAATTTTTAAACAGATCACCGGAGTATGACGAGTCAGTTTTTGTAGCTCCCAGTGCCGATATTATTGGAGATGTAAAAATTGGTGCTGAGAGCTCCGTCTGGTTTAACACCACCATCAGGGGGGATGTGAACTATATCCGGATAGGCAAGCGCACGAATATCCAGGACAATACCTGCATCCATGTGATGAACCAGACCGGGCCAACAATTATTGGTGATGAGGTGACGGTTGGACATAGTGCCATGATTCACGGGTGTACCGTTAGCGACAGGGTGCTGATCGGCATACATGCTACAATACTGGATGAAGCGGTGATTCCCTCTGATGTGATCATTGCAGCGGGAACACTTGTGCCTCCCGGTAAGACGCTCGAATCCGGAAATCTTTACATGGGCTCACCGGCAAAAATAGCGCGCAGGTTAACCGATGATGAGATTGCATTCATCGGCAAATCTGCTCAGAATTATATTTCATATCAGCGAACTTATCGCCAGGTTGACACCTACGATGAAAATCCGTTTTACACAGCAGAAAGAGCACCTGAAGCGGAAAAATAGTAACATTTCTTTTCTATTCTATTACTCTGAAATTGTCATCGGCCACTTGCCAAAAAAAATTTTTGGGTGCCGGGACGGGACGTTCGCAGTCCCCCGGTTCATTTACACATAAGAGTTGTTCACTATGGCAGGTATCTACATCCATGTTCCGTTTTGTAAGCAGGCGTGCAGCTACTGTAACTTTTATTTTATGACGCGGAACGAGCTTCGTCAGCCGTTTGTGGATGCACTTATTTCTGAAATTCAATCCCACGGAGAAGGCCCATTTTCGGATGAAACGGTTGAGACTATCTATTTTGGGGGTGGTACCCCATCACTTCTAACGCCTGGCCAACTTGAATCCATACTTTCTGCACTCCATACTGCGTTTGATCTTTCGTCGAAAGAAACGACGATTGAACTAAACCCGGATGATGTAAGCGAACGTTATCTTCAGAGCTTGAAAACGTTAGGATTTAACAGGGTGAGTATGGGAGTTCAATCGTTTGACCCGGATCTGCTTGCGTTCATGAATCGATCTCACACCGCCGAAGAGGCCGAGATCGCCCTCAGTTTAATTCAATCCACGGGATTTCCCTGCTATACGGCCGACGTAATTTTTGGTAACCCCGGGCAGAGTGTTGAGGATCTGGAGCGGGATATTGATCGGCTGCTTAGGTTTGATCCCCCCCATGTATCGGCCTATTCACTGACGATAGAACCGAACACCCGCCTGGGGAAACAGGTGGAACTGGGCCGGATCGAACCGCCCCAGGATGATGAGCTGGAGAAGCATTTTGACCTGGTGGAAGAGAGACTCCGAGAAGCCGGGCTGAACCGGTACGAGGTGAGTAACTTTGCGCGGCCCGGACGTGAAGCCGTCCATAACAGCAACTATTGGAAGCATGTAAACTACCTGGGCCTCGGGCCATCGGCACACTCGCTCCTTTGGACCCAAAACGGGGCCAGGCGCTGGAGAAACCGGCCGGATGTGAAATTCTACCTCGATCGCTCATGGCATGAAGTGAAAGAAGAGGTAGAGGAGCTGAATCTTGATACACTTGCTGAAGAACGGCTGATGCTGGGATTGCGAACAATCGCCGGTATATCTGTTGAACAGATGGCGTCGCGCTACGGCTACTCCTTCACCCCGCAACAGTGGGAATGGCTGCGCCTGCAGAGCGCCAGAGGTTGTGTATCGATCTCAGGTGACGGAGATAGCATAACCCTTACCGGGGCCGGGTTAAAAATTGCTGATTACATCGCACTGGAACTGATATCGAGAGGGGAGTCGTAATCCTGCACGGCAGCCTGTCAATCAAGGCAAGTCGGACCCTGGATACCCCGGGCTATTTTAGAAGCAGCATTTTTTTTGTAGTAACGGTTTGATCGGTTCTGATTCTGTAAAAGTAGACACCGGATGAGAGCCCCGAACCGTTAAAGTCCACAAAATGAAACCCCTCATTGAGTGTCTCGTTTAGTAGTGTTGTGACCTGGCGGCCGATGCTGTCGAACACATCAATGCGCACATTTTTCCGGTTGTTGAGCGAAAATTCTATGCGCGTAGATGGGTTGAAAGGGTTTGGATAGTTTTGGGCCAGAATATCATCTTCAGGAACGACGGAGGTAAGCCTGAGCGTGTAGTCAGCCGAGCCCGATGGATGGGTGTTGACCACAGCAATTTTAAGATCCGTTACATCGCGCCAGCTCCACTGCGTCTGGATCTGTTGTTGAAGAGATTGTGTGTTTAGAGCATGCAGCATTTCGGATCGCCCGTCGCGAAAGCTTCCGATCACCCCGATACCTACACCCGGCAGATCCGACTCTACCGTTATCTTCGGTTGACCCAGGGCGGCACGATTTGGCACGGCTTCGAGATACGTAGCCCCCATTGGGCGAAGCCCGGTACCGGACAGGCTGTCAGGGATGGTGGCGAGACGAGATGCGATTAAGGCTTCCGGATAAAATTCACGTTCGCTGAATCCAAACGCGGACTGGGAAAAAAATGGCCCGGAGGCCAGGTGCCAGAGATGGTTTTTAAGGTGATTGGAGGCAAGATCTTCATTACGAAGAGCAAGTTGTTGATTAACAGCGTCAGTAAACGGAATCAGGGGCTCATCGCGAATATCGCTCCAAACGTCGACCCAGAACGAATCGCCAAATCGTTCAGTAAAGTAGAACATCCAGGTGGTATGCCAGTAGGCGCCGGGGGTTGGGTTTCCGGGATTCCCAAAGATTGAGGACCGATTGGGCTCGGTTGAATCAAAGTTTTTACGGATGTAGTTGTAGTAGTCGTTTACGTTATCAAACACCATCTCTTCGGCCATGGTGGCGTCCATCTCAATCCAGTCAAAGCTGCCTGCACTGCCCCTCCACCGGTTGGCCTCGTACTGAACGGCGTGTTTCACTTCGTGTGCAATGGTTACATACAGCGCACCAATTTGATCCCCGTCGGGATGCGTGTTGGGGGGGAAAGAGTCAAAATTTGAGTGAACAGTGATAAAGCTGGATGATCCGGATGAGGTGGTTGTGCCGTAGAAGCCGAAATTTTGAAATTCAATCTGGTAAGGTGTAGATCGCCCGAAGTCTGTAAAGCCAAGGGTTTCCACCTGGTGCCGGTACGAAGAATCTGCAGCAAAAGCGGCGTGGTAAATGTAGTCGGGGATGTTTTGCTCGATAGCTTCAGGGATGGTCTGCCGCGAGGGTACGGCATCGGCCCCGGTGGTGTCGTAATGGAGTTCAAAAACACCGGACGGTGATCGGTAACTGAACTCTGTGTTGCTGATGCGTGGTTGAATCAACTCTTCGATCTCCTTCACCGTGGATGGAAGGAGCTGATCACGCAGCTGGTTAAATTGCCGCATGGCGGGAACCATACATTTGATGGGAGATGCATCAGAAGCAGGTTTGAAGGCATCATTTAAACGACCGGGCTCAAATCCGGCATAAAACTTCTGAAGTATGGACTCATCAGGCGTCAGCAGTCCCGCTTCCTCGGCACTGTCAATCGTACGAAACAGGTTTGCCGGCTCAGGATGGGTGTGGACATGCTGTTGTGCTGCCGCCTTCTGTGCACACATCAGGCCCAGAATAATGACAATAATAGTATAGATCAGGTTAAGTCGCTGCAACACACTGTTTTTTTGAGTACAAAAAAGAGTAAAAAGATCGTAATTTAAAACCTCAGCAAAAAATTAACGAAACAGATAAGGTTATCGTCTTTGCCATATGAGTTATGAAGTTATCCTATACTATAAATTTAATGAAATTAGCGAACCCGATCTTTTTTGTGAAGAACATAAAAAATTTCTGCGCAATTTGGGTGTAAAAGGTCGTGTTTACATAGGCAAAGAGGGACTCAACGGAACGCTTGGCGGTTCGCCGCAGCAGATGAAGAGTTACAGGGAGTACGTTTGGTCAATATCCGGGTTTGAAGATACAGAATTTAAAACGGAAGAAGCAGATGTGATCCCGTTTCCGCGGCTCACGTGTAAAGTTCGTGATGAGATTGTTTCCATTCACGTAGACGGACTGGACCCGGAGGAGGGAGGGCGCCATATGACACCCTCCGAATGGCGGGAGATAATGGAATCGGATCAAGATTATGTGATGATCGACGTGCGGAATGACTATGAAAGCGAGGTGGGCCATTTTGAAGGAGCGATCACACCGCAGGTTGAGAATTTTTACGAGTTTCCACAGTGGCTCGACGCCGCCGAGATTCCAAAAGACAAAAAGGTACTGATGTACTGCACAGGGGGCATCCGCTGTGAGAAATTTTCTGTTCTAATGAAGAAAAAAGGGTGGGATGATGTCAATCAGCTCCACGGCGGTATTTTAAACTATGCCAAAGAGGAGCAGGGAAAGCACTTTAAAGGGAAATGTTTTGTATTTGACGACCGTCTTGTGGTGCCCGTCAACAAGGGAGACCTTCAGCCTATTGCCCGCTGCGAAATTACCGGAAAACCGGCGGATAGCTTCATCAACTGTGCCAATATGGAGTGCAATAAGTTATTTGTCTGCTCAGAGGAAGGAGCAAAAAAATATAAAGGATGCTGCAGTGAAGAGTGCATGAACAGCGAGTACAGGCGGCCATTTGACCCGGAGAACGCCTTTCGCCCGTTCCGAAAATGGTACAACTATTTTGATGAAGAGTTTAAAGAGCGGGATGTGGACCCGGGGTAACAGGTAATATCTCTGGTTGACGGAATCAGTTTTCGTAAACGCTCAATCGCTTGAACTGAGTCTGGCTATTGACATAACCGGCTGCGGCAGCATCGGCATATTTTTGGGCACTGCAGTCGTACCTGAAATCGGCTGTACCGCCAAGGTCCACATCAAAATCGGGGGCGTTTGGGTTCGATTTTCCTGCAAGGACAGATCCCCTGATTTCCGCGGTTCCTTTTCCGTCAATGGCAAATGCATTTTCAAAAATTACGAGGCCGTTAAACTGCATGGTGCCCCGAAGCTCAAGCTCTGCGTCGAGCTCAATAGCCCCGGAGTTTTTAATGATTAAAATACCATAGCCTGTATTATTTCCCGTAATTTTGGTCCTGTCGTTTACAATAAAAATACCCGGGTTGGACTCTGTTCCAAGAGTTCCTTTATAATTACCGGCGGGCAGATAGGTGGCGCCCGGCCCGTCAAGATCATCAATGAGCTTTTTCATTTCATCGAAGGTGAGTTCGGAATCAACATTGATCTGGGGGTCTCCGCTGATTTTAGAGGCGCCTGTTGAGTTGCTCTCTATGTACGACTTATCGGAATCGTGAACGACCGTTACCCCCGGCACAGGATCGCAGCTTCCGCTTGCATCGTAGCCGCTGATTCCGGAAGATCCGCCGGCATCAAAAATAAACTCCCCCGGATCGTCCATAATTAAACCGAGTGCCGAAAAAAATGTGGGAACACCTCCGCTGCTGCTTTCACCCAGCAACAGATTAACCGTGTTTTCATGGCCGTTATAGCTTCCTTTGGAAACAACTCGCATCACGTTGGCCTCGACTTCGGTAAGGGTAATGTCTGCGGTTCCGCTGCCTACCGAGTACCGGGCAGTTTCTCCATCTCTCCAGCTGGGGTCATCTATCATGTCGCGGATGGCCAGTTCCGCCCCCATGTAGGCTATATTTTTAGCTTGTGCAGACTCTGCAACATTGGAAGAATGCTCAGCCATCATGCCCATGGTGCCAAAGAGGGATGTTTGCGAAATGCCGATAGACAGCATCAGTCCTGAAACGATAATTAACATTGCTCTTCCCATGGTTAACTCTCCAAATTTAGGTTTGGTGGTGTAAAAATCCTGCGCCAGGATGAAGTTGTGAAGTCTTCTGCTTTGCCGGTCCCCTCTTTTGGTTCCATTTCCAGGATGACTTCGATACGTTTTATCTGCTCCAGGGTTGAGGCATCAATTGGAAACGGAAGAGGAGTTGCGCTGCTTGCCGTATAATAGTTGAGTTCAAATCGCGTAACGCCAAGGGTGATCTCCTGGTTATCCCCGTCAATTGTTCGGGTTAACACTCGGTGTTTGGCATTGTTTGACCCGGCAACCGTACTGTCTTTCAGGCTCCATGTAATGGTCTGAACGGATCCGCCCGGATCGTTCTTTAAGTTCGAGAGAAAGCGGATTTCATCCTTCTCAGCTACAAGAATAGGGTCATCAATGGGGCCGTCGTTGTTATACCCGATTTTCGGAAAATCGAACATCACGATAGATGAAACCGCGCTAATATTGGATTGGTTCATCGAATGAAGAGCCATATCGGCGTTATTTTGCCCCACCTTAATGTTAAAGGATACGATGGCAAGCATCAGTAAACCGCCGATAATAAAACTTGTTGTGAGTCCAAGGTTCATAAATCAGTCCGAATTTATATATGTCCTGGTGTAGCTTAGCACTACATCGTGAGCAAGTGAAGGGTTAGAAACGGTTACTTTAATTCTTTTATAAATGCTTTTTGACCCTGTGGGTTGATCCAAATTTGAAAAATCGGGCCCCATATAGCTGACATCCGTTCGTATTGTGTACTCCCCCAAACTTGTATTAACAGATCTGGAAAAACCGTTGAACTGTTCGAAATACTGGATGTTTTCAAGCTTAGATGCTGTGGAGGTTGGAATCGAGCTGCCGGACACAAAATCATCCGGAATGTTTTCAGGCACGGCGCCTCCGGTTGTAGCTGCATCAAACGGAACCTGTTTTGAGTACTCGATGATATCCTGGGCCAGCGTCACAGCATGTACCTCCACCTCGGAGTTTACTTTCCGCTCTATATTTCCGAGCATGTGGCGGTTCGATGTGGTCATGATCAGTGCAAAAATGATCATGGCGCCCATGGTTTGTAAAACTTCAGTATATCCAATCATAGATGTGCTCCTTGAATTACCAGTTATGTTTTACACATAATTGGGGCAACCCGCCATCGATCGAGGTTGATTCAAATTATGTTATCGTACATTTCAAGAGAAACTTAAGGGCTATTTGTTACATTAGAATTTAAACCACCAGCCTTTTTTAATGAGCAGAGAGCAACTGAGTGATCTGAAGAAGCGAAAACAGAGTGTTCTGTCTGAAACGTTTTAAACTTGATGATCAGGTCAGGTGAGGTCGGGACAAACGACAGATGAGGCAGGAGAGGATCCATAAAAAAACCCTGCATCGGAGACCGATACAGGGTTAAGTGCAAGTAGTGAAGAACCAGTCTTCGTTTATTTGCGATTTAGTTATTCATCAGCTTTTTGAAGTCTTCCATTGTGGAGCGGACTGCAGTCACTGATTCATCTAAAAGATCTTGTTCTTTTTGGTCTAAATCAACCTCAATGATCTCTTTAATACCGCCGTGGCCCAGCTTGACGGGTAAACCGATAAAAATATCATCGATTCCGTACTGTCCGTCCGGTTTCACAGCACAGGGAAAAATACGGTTCTGGTCAAGCATAATAGCTTCAACCATCTGGGCGGCAGCTGCACCCGGTGCATACCAGGCAGAGGTTCCCATCAGGCCAACAATTTCGCCACCGCCTTTTTTGGTGCGATCTACGATGGCATCCAGCTTGCTTTGATTAATTAATTGTGTGACAGGAATTCCTGCAACGGTTGTGTACCGCGGCAGTGGCACCATCGTGTCTCCGTGGCCGCCCATCAGCAGTGCCTGGATATCTTTTGGCGATACATTGAGCTCCTGCGCCAGGAATGACCGGTAGCGTGCGGTGTCCAGAATTCCGGCCATACCCATCACTTTCGTATGATCCAGACCGCTGGCGGCGTGGGCCACGTAGGTCATGACATCAAGCGGGTTCGATACGATAATGAGGATGGTATCAGGGGAGTGTTCAACAAGTTCTTTTGAGACGGAATCAACAATTTTTGCGTTGATTTCAAGCAAATCGTCCCGGCTCATTCCCGGACGGCGCGGTACACCGGCGGTGATCACACACACATCAGACCCGGCCGTTTCTTTGTAATCTACGGTGCCGTTCAGCCGTGTATCAAATCCGTGAATGGGCGATGATTCCCACTGGTCGAGGGCTCGCCCCTTGGATGGATAAAATGTTTTATCGTCCTCTTTCTTTTCGATATCAACCATGACCACTTCTTTTGCAAAATCGCGCTGTGCAACGCTTAGCGCCACGGTTGATCCTACGTTACCACCTGCTCCAACTACTGTTACTTTCATAATAGTTTGATTATTGATTTATCGGTTTTATTGAATAAACAGATCGTTCTAAATAAAGTTAAATTCTTACTCGTCCGCCCGTCTTCTCTTGTCCAGTCCCCACATCAGCTTGCTTCGTAGTGTTTTAAAATAGTTCTGATTCCTGAGATTTACCAGGTTTACAGTAAGCTGGCTTTTGGTGATGGTCATCCCGGAAATGGATTGATCAAAGACGCTGCCATCACTTGAAAATAAGATATGATCGGGATTGTCTTCAACTTCTATTACCAGTTTTTTATCGGAAGGGAGTACAAGCGGCCGGGTGGTGAGTGTGTGCGGGTTGATGGGGGTGACGATCATCACCGGTGTGCCGGGCATTACGATGGGTCCTCCGGCAGATAAATTATAGGCTGTGGACCCGGTGGGGGTTGAAATAAGCAGACCGTCCGCCCAAAAATGATTGAGCAAGCTGCCGTCATAAAGCGCTTTTAACGATACCATAGAGGAGGTATCTTTTTTGGTAAAGAGAAATTCATTCAGAGCGTTGAACTCTTCCCCTTTTGTCGAGGAAGCATGAAGCAGCGCACGCCGGTCGATTTCAAACTCACCATCCTGAAGACTCTGCAGTGCCATCTCGATCTGCCCGGGCTGCACATTCGCCATAAACCCAAGTTTACCGGTATTCACACCCAGGACCGGGGCCGTTGAATACTTAACGTATTTTGCGGCATGAAGCATCGTGCCATCTCCGCCAATGGCAATAATAACGTCAGCTCCGGTAACACACTCCCGTTCGGATGCGCAAATTTCTGTTTTATGATTGAAATCTACACCGGAAACAGAATCTTTAAACTTCTCACTAATCAAAATGGTGTGATGATGTGCTGTGCACCACTGTAAAACCCTGTTTAAAGGATCCTTGATAGAATATTTGTCAGGGTTGGCGATAATCCCCAGTTTCATCAGTTCTCCCTGCCTGTTTCAACAACCCGGATCTCTTCCACGAAAAGCTTCCAGGGTACTCGGTGGGACTCAATTCCCTGGATCTCCTGGTAATGAAGCCCGTGGACTGTTGAAACCAGGTGCAGCCACGGTTCCGGATCAACGGGAATTCGTTTTTCGTGGTATGAATCGGTACTGATGGTGTAGATCGAGGAGGTTGGACCGGGTACCCGCAAAGATGAAAGACGAAGAGAGGCCTCTTCCCCGAGGTACTGATGTTGAATTTTAGAGAGCAGAGTACGGGTAAAAAAGTCAGTTGAAAATGCGGCGAGATAGACCTCGTTGGGTTCGGAAGCCAATTCACGATTGGGTTCAGGAAGGGAATTCAGAACGGCAAGCGAGTCTACGGTATCGAGTGAATCAGGATTGATATCAGACAGGCGGTCAATCAGCCAGACGGTTTGGGTGGATTGTGAATCCTGAACGTAAAAATAGACCGACCGGTGTCCGGCAGTGGTTAACTCATAATTTTCGCGGTAACTAACGGCAAGTTCATCCTGGTTGTTTACGGCAACACGCTTGGCCTCGGGCCCGATTTCCGGCAGCCATTGCGTGTCTCCGCGGGCATAATTCTGGAACAGGTCTCCCTCGTCATCCGAGTATAAAAATTCTATTCTGTCGAGCGCTGGATTTGTGAGCCGGTTGTCTGATCCGTCTGAAACGGCCCTGGTAAGTACAGCTGACGATTCGGTATGGCTGTTAAGCTGGTAGGCACCGGTGCCTACCGGGTTCGATTTCAAAGACGATCCGTCCGTTTTAATTGCTTCACGGGGGTAGATAAACAGATACGGCGAGGCCAATTTCGTAGTAAAATCGGGGTCGGGCTCTTTGAGCGTAAATCGAATTGTATGCGGTCCTAAAACCTCAATGCCGGAAACCCCCTGAAGGGCTCGTCTATCCGGATCATAGGTGTGGCGCTGATCAAGGTAAAACTCCTCGTACCCATTAATATTCATCAAAAGACGGGATGCTGTCGGTGGCACGTCGGCAGATGCTGTTCGTTCGAACGCCCACTTTACATCGGCTGCCTGTAGCCGCCGGCCAACCCCGCTCAAAAAGGCGCTGTTGTCGTGATAAAAAAGAGATGAATTGAGTGAAAACGTGTAGGTCAGGCTATCATCCGATACGGATGTCTCATTGACAAGGGCACCTTCAGGCGAACCGTCTTTCGTCAGCGTAAAAAGCCCGTCATAGAGTAACGAATTGATACGCATTGTACTGAGGTTGTCCGCAAAAAGCGGGTCAAAATTATCCGCCGGATCGAGAATTCCGACGGAAAGCTCCATGAAATTATCGTCAGTGGCAGTAGTATCAGGGGCTCGCTCTGTTACTGAGCGCGGCCCTTCCTCTATGGTTCGAACCTCTTCGGAACTGCCACAGGACGACAGCAGGAGAGCAAGCAGCAGAGCGGTTAGTGCGGTGGAAAGATGCAGTGTTGAATATTGCATGTGTTATTTAGATCCTTTGAGTCCCTTTAACCCTTTAACGGCTTTCTGGCTGAGTAAGTTTGTTTCGTAACTTTGAACGCGGCCATTCTTTTCCTGGTACTGATCAATCGCAATCTTTATCAGGGTGTCCAACAGGTTGTTGAACGACATACCGCTTTCCTTCCAAAGATAAAAGGAAAATGAACCCGGAATGGTATTAATTTCATTAAAAAAGTATTCGTTTGTATCACGATTCATGAGGAAATCAAGCCGGGCAAGGCCGCTGCAGCGAAGCTTTTTAAAAACGGTGATGGCTGTATTGCGAATACTTTCAGCCAGGCTTTCTTCAATATCGGCCGGGATGATCCGGTCGGCCGAGGCCATCCCTTTTGCGGCATCATCGCCCTGGTATTTATCCTCAAAGGAGAGCAGCTCCTGTTTGCCAAGCGGCCGCTCGCACACGCTGGCGCGGCAATCGTCCGGCGACCCCATCACCGAGCAGTTGATTTCCATCAAGGGGGAGACCGCTTGTTCCGCAAGCAGGTGGGCATCATACCGAAACGCCGTCTCCACGGCGCGGATGATCTCCTCCTCCGATTTCACAATCTCCACGCCGATGCTGCTCCCCAGGTGCACCGGTTTGATGATGGCCGATCCGCCGAGCTGCTGGATCCGGGCAATGATCTTCTCCCGGTTCTCCACCCACTGATGTTCGGTGAAATCGATCCCCTCCACCACGGGAATTCCGGCTGCGCCGCACAAATTTTTTGCATTTACTTTATCCATCCCAATGGATGAAGCCATCACTCCGCTGCCGGTGTAGGGAATGTTATAGGTTTCGCAGACCCCCTGAAAGGAGCCGTTTTCCCCGCCGGCCCCGTGAAAGGCAGTAAGTACAGCGTATACAGGAATCTCTTCGGATCGGGCAAAGAACCCGGAGGGCAGCGTTTTAAGTACCGGTCTGCCGTCGTCAAGATGAGTAAATACACAGGGGGTTGCTGAAGAGACCAGCGTCTGTAGATTCTCGTAATTTTCCAGGTCGCGCAGCACATCGCCGGTAAACCAACGGCCGGATTTGGAAATGTAGAGCGGCACGGTTTGATAGTCGGAATCTTTCAGCGCAGAAAGAGCCTGCATACCGGTCAGAACGGACACCTCGTGCTCTGGTGAAACTCCCCCAAAGGCAACGACCACAGACGATTTATTCATGTATAATCAACCATTTAAGATGAAAAAATCAAAATACAAAGAACGCCCGATAATAGATAGAATAAACCGCTATGCATCCGGTCGGCAACGCTCTTGGGATGAATCCAATTCAGAGATCGAGATCCCCTCATTATCTATCATCTGTTATCTATCATCTAATGTCTTCTATCTACTCAGGTACAGGTTCTTAAACTCGTACGGCTTTTTGAAATGCTCATCGTTGAAATCCTTCATGAAGTAGATGCTTTCGCCGGTGGATTTCATCTCGGGACCGAGCTCTTTTTTTACCTCCGGGAATTTATCAAACGGGAATACCGGCTCTTTAACCGCCCAGTGCTCCAGTTTTGATTCCAGGTCGAACTCGCTCAGTTTCGCACCCAGCATCACTTTCACGCCTATTTTGGCTTCGGGCCGCTGCGTTGCTTTGGCCAGGAACGGAATTGTTCGAGTTGAGCGCGGGTTGGCTTCCAGCACGTACACTTTTTCGTTTTTGATGGCGTACTGCACATTCAGAAAGCCAATGATTCCCATCTCCTTGGCAATTTTATACTGGTGGCTTTCAATGGTGCGGATCACATCTTCGCTGAGGGAGTAGGGAGGCAGCACGGCCGTAGAGTCTCCCGAGTGGACGCCCGCCGGCTCGATATGCTGCATGATGCCGGCGATATGCAGTTGTTCACCGTCAAAAACAGAGTCCACATCCACCTCAACTGCTTTATCGAGGAATTTGTCGATGAGAAAATCGTTTTCGGGATGGGTTTTCAGAATGTTCTCTACATACCCGCCCAGCTCATCGCTTCTGACGGCAATTCGCATTCCCTGACCGCCAAGAACATAGCTTGGGCGGATCAGAACGGGGTAGCCGATCTGATCTGCGATGGTTAGTGCATTTTCTGCATTTCGTGCGGTGCCGTATGCGGGAAATGGAATATCGAGCCGTTTAAGGAATTCAGAAAATTCACCCCGGTCTTCGGCAAAGTCGATCATTGCAAAATCGGTCCCGTAAATTTTGATTCCCTCTTTTACAAACCGTTTTCCAAGTTTTAAAGCGGTCTGCCCCCCAACCTGCAGAATCACGCCTTCGGGCTGCTCATGCTCGTAGATATCCAGCACACGCTCCCAGAAAACAGGTTCGAAATAGAGCTTGTCAGCGATGTCGAAATCTGTTGAGACCGTTTCAGGATTGCAATTCACCATAATGGCTTCGTAGCCCATCTCCTGGGCCGCTTTCACCGCATGCACGCAGGAGTAATCAAACTCAATACCCTGCCCGATTCGGTTCGGCCCGCTGCCGAGAATCATCACTTTTTTGCGATCTGATACCTCGCTTTCATTTTCGGACTCATAGCTGGAGTAGTAGTAGGGAGTTTTGGCAGGGAATTCCGCAGCGCAGGAATCAACCAGCTTGAAGGCCGGTTTCAGATTGAGATCGTGCCGCCTGGAACGAACGTCTTCCTCGCTCACGTTCTCACCTGTTTTGCTCAGCAGCCAGGCGATCTGCACATCCGAAAAGCCGGCCTGTTTTAATTCAAACAGATCGTCGCGGCTCAGAGAATGAAGCGTTTCTCCCTCGGTTCGGTTTTCAAGCGAGACCATATGGCGGATTTGCTGCAAAAACCAGGGGTCTACACTGGTAATGTCGGCGATCTCCTCAACCGATGCGCCCATTTTAAAGGCATTCCTGATCTGCAGGCTGCGGTCCCAATAGGGTTTCAGCAGCCGCTCCCGAATCTCTTTTCGATCGGGATCTGCGTAACCGTCAGCCCCCAGGCCCGAACGCCCAATTTCCAGTGATTGCCACGCCTTGTTGAGTGCCTCGGGAAAATTTCGACCGATGGACATCACCTCGCCCACCGCTTTCATCTGTGTGGTCAGCTCCTCATCCACGGCGGTAAACTTGTCGAAATTAAATCGCGGAATTTTTACGACAACATAGTCGATGGAGGGTTCAAAACAGGCTGATGAGACTTCGGTAATCGGGTTGGGGAGTTCATCGAGCGTGTATCCCACAGCCAGTTTGGTGGCAATTTTTGCGATGGGGTAGCCGGTGGCCTTCGAGGCGAGGGCGGAGGAACGGCTTACCCGTGGGTTGATCTCGATCGCCACCAGGCGGTCGCTGCCCGGTTCCATGGCAAACTGCACGTTGCAGCCACCGGCAAAATCCCCGATAGACCGCATCATCCGGATAGCCGAATCGCGCATGTGCTGGTACTGTTTATCTGTAAGCGTTTGGGTGGGGGCCACGGTTACGGAGTCGCCGGTGTGTACGCCCATGGGGTCTACATTTTCGATAGAGCAGATGATGACTACGTTATCGTTTTCATCGCGCAGCAGTTCGAGTTCGTACTCTTTCCAGCCAAAGATACTCTCTTCAATCAGCACCTGGTGTACGGGGCTGAGCTCAAGGCCGCGAAGCACTTTTCGCTCGAGCTCATCTTCCTTCCATACAATTCCGCCGCCTGAGCCGCCCATTGTAAACGAGGGCCGGATGACGATCGGCAGACCTCCCAGCTCCTCCACAATCTCTTTTGCATCCAGGAGGGAGCTGGCTGTCCGGCTCCTGCACTGGTCAATGTCGATCCGGTCCATCAGGTCTTTAAATTTCTGGCGGTCTTCCGTGATCTCCACGGCATCCATATTCACGCCGATTACTTTAATGCCGCGATCGGTCCAGAAATTTTCTTTCTGCAGGTCTCCCACCAGGTTTAGAGCCGTCTGTCCCCCCATGGTGGGGAGCACGGCATCCGGATGCTCAGCCGCCACAATCTCTCTGATAGACTCAACGGTGAGCGGTTTCAGGTAGATCGCATCAGCCATCATTGGGTCCGTCATGATGGTTGCGGGGTTGGAGTTGATCAGGACCACCTCGTAGCCCTCTTCCTTCAGAGAGCGGCAGGCCTGGGTTCCGGAGTAATCAAATTCGCAGGCCTGGCCAATCACAATGGGTCCGGACCCGATGATCAAAATTTTATGGATATCGTCGCGTCTTGGCATTTGGTGTTATTGATTGATTATTGTTTGTTTGGCAGGGTGCAAGGTTCAGGGGTGTTGATTCATGAGATTCTCTCAAATTGGTTCCCTAATTCAGAGCCTTATACCCTATACCTTGTTGTGTATTGTACCTTGTGCCTTGTCCCCTGAACCTTGCTCCTTGCGCCCTGCACCCTGCTTCACCATCTCCATAAACTGGTCGAACAGGTACTGTGAATCGTGCGGGCCAGGGGAGGCTTCGGGGTGATACTGCACCGACATTCCCGGAAATTTTTTGAATTTCAAACCCTCTATGGTTCTATCGTTGAGGTTGATATGGGTGATGTCTGCGATGTTTTGATCCATCTTTTTCTCATCAACGGCAAACCCGTGGTTTTGCGTGGTAATCTCTACCAGGCCGGTCTCTGTGTTCTGTACCGGTTGGTTGGCTCCGCGGTGGCCCACAAACATCTTTTTTACCTCAATGCCTTCGCTCATGGCCATCAGCTGATGGCCCAGGCAAATACCGAAGATCGGCTTGCCCGTGGATTTGGCGTACTCGATGACAGGGAGCGCGTAGTGCGAGGAGGCGTTTGGATCCCCCGGGCCATTGCTGAAAAAATAGCCGTCGGCATTCCATTGTTTCACTGCATCAAGGTCGGCTTCAGCGGGAAAAATTCGCAGCGTGCACCCCCGCTTCACAAAATTATCGAGAATGCTTTTTTTAATTCCGTAATCGATCACCGCAAGTTTGTACTGCCCGTCGGATGGCATCGTCTGTGCCTCCTGCCGTGTTACTTTGGTTGCGAGTTCCAGCCCCTTCATGGATGGCCAGCTGTTTGCTTTTTTGACCAGCTCTTTTTCATCGGAAATTTCAGAACTAATCACGGCATTCATCACGCCTTCATTCCGGATATGTTTTACCAGTTTACGGGTATCCACTCCGGTAATTCCCACCACATTGTTCCGTTCCAGGTACTCCTGCAGGCTGCCGTCGGCCATCGGGTTGCTGTAATCTTCCGAAAAGGAGCGGACAATCAGCCCGGAGATCATCACGGATCGCGCTTCATCATCACGGGTCATCGTGCCGTAATTGCCGATATGAGGATAGGTCATCATCATCAGCTGACCGTAGTAACTGGGGTCGGTAAAAATTTCCTGGTAGCCGGTCATGCTGGTATTAAAGCAGAGCTCACCGCCGGTCGTGCCGATTTTTCCGATCGCTTTGCCATGTGCAAGGGTGCCGTCAGAGAGAGCAAGGATGCAGGGTTTTTCAAAAGTTGTGCTCATGGATACGGGAAAGGTGTTGAGTTTGAAAGAGAGGAGTGAAAAGGCCAAAAAAAATCCGACTACGAATACCGCGTCGGACATGAGTAGAGAGTTGATATGTGAAACCGTTGGTTTGGCTGTTCACCATCTGTCGTTTTAAAGTTTTAGAAATTTAAGGACTGACCGAGTGATATAAAAGGTGAATATTGAAAAGATTTTTAGAAAAACAGGGCGAGGGGAAAACTGATGAACAGGGAAACTGACGAATGTAAACTGAAGAATATCGAACCGATGAATAATAAACCGATGAAGTGTCTTTTTGCTGCATTACTTCGTCGGTTGAGTATTTCTCGGATCATCAGTTCGTCGGTTTTACTTGCCCATTATCAATAAAAAAAGTGTAAGGGAATGGAATGTATTGGCTCATATTCATATAGAGTAGGAATAGAAATCAAGGAATCAATGGAGTTATTATGAAGAAACATGTTTTTGACCTGGAAGATCGGTTGATCGACTTCGGTGTGATGATGATAGAAATTGCGGAGTGCATGGACAGGAAGCGGTATGCGGGGCGCCATTTATCAGGGCAATTGGTGCGATCGGGCACATCACCTTGCTTAAATTATGGTGAAGCTCAGGGTGCTGAATCAAGAAAAGATTTCATTCATAAACTAAAGGTTGTATTGAAGGAGCTGAGAGAAACACGCAGAAACCTGAAGCTATCGTGCAGAGCTGGTCTCATTAAAAACAGCGCTGCTGCTTTGCGTGGTATTGACGAATGCACTGAACTGATTGCGATATTTGTAAAAAGTATTCAAACCGCAGAAAGAGGAAACCGATGATCAGGCAAACTGACGAATAACGAACCGATGAATAATAAACCGATGAAGTGACATTGTGCCGCATTCCTTCGCCGGTTGAGTATTTCTCGGTTCATCGGATCGTCGGTTTACCAACCAGCTCAAGCAGTGCCCGGAACGGGTTTTATTGTCTGTAAATGGATAGATGCTGCGAATGAGTGGGGCAAACTGACGAATAACGAACTGACGAATAATAAACCGATGAAGTGACTTTGTGCCGCATTCCTTCGCCGGTTGAGTATTTCTCGGTTCATCGGTTCGTCGGTTTACCAACGAGCTTATGAAGTTCGCGAAACGGGTTTTATTGTCTGTAAATGGATAGATGCTACAAATGAGTGGGGCAAACTGACGAATAACGAACCGATGAATAAAAAACCGATGAAGTGACTTTGTGCCGCATTCCTTCGTCGGTTGAGTATTTCTCGGTTCATCGGATCGTCGGTTTACCAACCAGCTCAAGCAGTGCCCGGAACGGGTTTTACTGTCTGTAAATGGATAGATGCTGCGAATGAGTGGGGCAAACTGACGAATAACGAACTGACGAATAATAAACCGATGAAGTGACTTTGTGCCGCATTCCTTCGTCGGTTGAGTATTTCTCGGATCATCGGTTCGTCGGTTTACCAACGAGCTTATGAAGTTCCCGAAACGGGTTTTATTGTCTGTAAATGGATAGATGCTACAAATGAGTGGGGCAAACTGACGAATAAAAAACCGATGAAGTGACTTTTTGCTGCATTACTTCATCGGTTAAATATTTCTCGGTTCATCGGTTCTTCGGTTTACCAACCAGCTACGCAGTGACCGGAATGGATTTTATTGTCTGTAAATGGATATATGCTGCGAATGAGTGGGGCAAACTGACGAATAACGAGATGACAAGTGTCTTTTTGCTGCATTCCTTCGTCAGTTGAGTATTTCTCGGTTCGTCGGTTCGTCGGTTTAAAATGACTGGTCGCCGGATTTTATGATATCCATCACCTGATTCCACTCCTCCGTCCATGGAGCCGTCATTTCATAGTGGCCGGCATTTGGCTGTAAAATGAAGCGGGACGTTCCGCCGGATTCTGCAGCTTTGAGTGAGAACTCCCGGCCAAAAAACGGCGGAACAGGTCGGTCGAAAGAGCCCGCCACTTCCACATGGTTTGCCTGCAGGGGGAGTAAACGTGCGGGAGATGTGTCTGCGTAGGCCTCATCCTCCCCGCGATCTTCGAGAGAGACCAGTTTTTCGACCGTTTGTTCGCCGCAGGGAGCAGAACCGTACCATGCGTAATATTCCAGGTCATTGATGCCTGCAAGAGAAATCACGCGGGAAATCTGAATCGGATCTGAGTGATATAGTTCACTGTCAGTGGGAATATTGCGCCGTGCAGCGAGCCATGTGGCCAAATGTCCACCGGCAGAGTGGCCAATTGCGATGAGATGATCCAGGTCCAGATCAAAATCGCCAGAGATCTCCCGCAGGTGATCAGCCGCACGTGCCACGTCCAGAAAAGTGCCCGGATACCCGCCGCCACTATGACCGACCCGCCGGTACTCTATGTTCCAAACCGCAAATCCACTATTTGAAAGAGCGTCTGCAATGGGATTCGTGAGCTTCACACCGGGATAGGTGCTTAGCCAGCACCCACCATGAATAAGGATAACGGTGAGATGAGGGCCCTCACCGTCGGGAAGCCAGAGATCAGCAAACTGCAGGGAATCACTCCCCACCTGGATTCGTTCAGGTGAACGGGTGATTTCAGCACTCAGAACGTTTTGCCAGTGAACAAGGTCCTGTGATAAGAGGCCGGGTGAAAAAAACAGAAAACATAGAGCCGCTAACAGAATCGATTTCATAAAATGTGACACAATTGATATGAACTCTGAAGTAAAAGAATTCTTTATATTATAAATACGATACCCGGCGAATCAAACACAAAAAAAAACATGGCCACACAGACAAAAGCTACGTTTCAAAACGGCATTCCAACAACTCTATCTAAACGTGAACAGATTTTGAAGCGGTTTAAGGAGGTCAGGTCTTTTACCATGGAGCTGGCGGAACCGCTTGAAACGGAAGATTATATCATTCAAATTGTAGAGCATGCCAGCCCGGCAAAATGGCACCTGGCCCATACAAGCTGGTTTTTTGAGGCATTTTTCCTGGAAAAAGCAATGAAGTCCTATCAAACAAAACACCCGCAGTATGGATATCTTTTTAATTCCTACTATCTGCAAACCGGCGAGCCCCACTGCCGGAACAAGCGGGGTAATCTTTCACGTCCAACGGTAAAGAAAGTGCTTGACTACCGGCAGCATATCAATGAACATGTGTTTGAATTCCTGGAAAACTGTACGGACGAGCAGTTTGAAGAGTGGGAGCCAATCATTGAAGTGGGCCTGCATCATGAACAGCAGCACCAGGAACTCATGTTGACGGATCTGAAAATTATGTTTTCCAATAATCCGTTACACCCTGCCTATCTTGAGAAAAGTCGGCCGAAAGCACTGCCGCAGAGCGATTTGAACTGGCACCACTTTGATGAGGGTATCTACGAAGTTGGACATCCCGGCGGCTCCTTTGGGTACGATAATGAGTTCCCCAGGCACAAAACATATATTCATGATTTTGAGCTGGCCGACCGCCTGATAACAAACGGGGAGTATATCAACTTTATGGAGTCCGGGGGGTATGAAGATCCCAAATACTGGCTGGATGAAGGATATGCCCAGGTTGTGGAAAATGAGTGGGATTCACCACTCTACTGGCAAAAAAACAGTGGACAGTGGCACCAGTTTACGCTGAATGGACTGGAGCCAGTGGATATGAATGAGCCTGTAACACACGTAAATTATTACGAAGCCGATGCTTATGCACGATGGGCCGGGTGCAGGCTCCCCACGGAGTTTGAATGGGAGCTGGCGGCAGAGCCTCTCGAAGTCGATGGAAGTTTCGTGGATGCCCGCCATTTTCACCCGGTGGGAGCAAATCCGGCTAAAACGGGGTTGAAGCAGATGTTCGGAGAAGTTTGGCAATGGACACGCAGTTCATATGCTGCGTATCCGGGCTATGAAACGTTTCCGGGAGCGCTGGGCGAATACAATGGAAAGTTCATGTGCAACCAGTATGTGCTGAGGGGCGGATCGTGTGCTACGTCAAAAAATCACTTCAGGAAAACATACCGTAACTTCTTTCACACAAAATTCAGCTGGCAATTTACAGGAATTCGACTGGCGAGGTAGAGATGTTTTTCGGGAATATAAATTCAGATAACTGAACTTATCGGAGTTCGTAAAGAGTATGTCCTGGAATGCCGGGGTGATCGAATCGGACGCGGAACGACACGCGATTCAGGCTTGCCGGCAATAAATAAATGAATAGTAATTACATAAGCAGATACTAAAAATGAAGGATACGGGCGTAAAAGAAGAGGTTTCAATTCTATATCAAGATGTAATAAAGGGATTACAAACGGATCAAAAGTATCTGCCCAGCAAATATTTTTATGATGATCGCGGCTCCGATCTCTTCGAACAGATATGCGAGCTGGAGGAGTATTATCCTACCGACTGTGAAATGGAGATAATGCGTGATTATATCAACGAAATATCAGACTGGGTGGGTCCTGGTGTGCAGCTGATTGAGCTGGGGAGTGGCAGCAGCACAAAAACCCGGCTCCTGCTGGATCACTGCCAAAACCTGGCAATGTATGTGCCGGTGGATATTTCGGGGTCATTCCTTAAGGAGATAGCAAAAAGCCTGAATCATGATTACCCGGAGCTTGATATTCACCCCGTGGCGGCAGATTACACCACTCCGTTTGATGTTCCGGACTCCGATAATGTGGAAAAACGGGTGGTGTATTACCCGGGATCCACCATCGGTAATTTTACGCGGAAACGGGCCGCATCATTCATGAACGCGATAGGTGAAAACCTCTCTCCCGGTGATGGACTCCTGATCGGCGTTGACCTGAAAAAAGAGGTGGGGGTTCTAGAAGCCGCTTACAACGACAGCAAGGGAGTGACGGCAGAATTCAATAAAAATATTCTGACCCGGTTAAACCGCGAACTTGATTCCGATTTCGATGTGGAACAGTTCCAGCACCGGGCATTTTACAACAGTAAAAAAGGGCGCATTGAAATGCACCTGGAGAGCCTTGCAGACCAGAGCGTAAAGATCAACGGAGATCTTGTATCATTTAAAAAAGGAGAGACCATTCATACCGAAAACTCGCATAAATACAGCGTTGAGGAATTTGAGGAAATTGCCGGCGATTATTTTGAGCGCCGAAAAACCTGGACGGATAAGCGGGACTATTTTAGCGTCCATTATTTTGAAAGAGTGTAAGAACTCATCGAAAACGGTTGCTTATCCCCCCGCCAAATGGCTTTAATGATTGCAGGGAGGCGGAAACAACCGTGAGCTTTAAAACGTCACCGTTTTAACAACCCAATTCATTCTCACTGCTTATATTCACCGGCACATGCGATGCAAGAGATCTCACCCGGTGGACATAGAAGTCTTCTCAACCATATTGAGATCGTTAAGTTGTGATTTGAACTCGTTGAGCTACTCCCAGAGGCTTCGCTGGTTGCCATGGGCTGGTAGCCCGTTGTTATCGGCCAGCATTTTGGCAGTGTGCAGCAGGTTCCAGGTCATAAAGGTGGTATTCCGGTTTGTGAAATCGTTCTCGGGTCCGCCGGATCCTTCATCGGCATAGGATTTTCCAGGCCCCACTTCGCCGATCCAACCGGCATCAGCCTGTGGCGGGATGGTGTAGCCAATATGCTGAAGTCCATACAAAACGCTCATGGAGCAGTGTTTTACACCATCCTCGTTACCAGTCACGATGCACCCTCCGGTGCGTCCATAGTAGGAGTATTGTCCATGGTCGTTCGTCATTCCAGAAAAGCTGTAGAGCCGTTCCGTGACCATCGTGGCAACCGAGGATTTTTCACCCAGCCAGATCGGAGTGCCGATGATAAGGATGTTGGCGTCCATCACTTTTTCTTGAATTGCAGGCCACTCATCCTTTTCCCACCCGTGCTCGGTCATATCGGGATATACGCCAAACGCTACGTCATAGTCCACCGGACGCAAAATTTCGGTCTCTACACCCACAGCGTCCATAATCTTCTGAGAAAGCTGCAGTAATTTCTCGGTGTGGGAAAGTTCAGGAGATTTTTTTAATGTACAGTTCAGAAAGAGAGCGCTTAAATCTGAAAAATCGTACGGGTTGTTCTCGATCCACTTTTTTTGAATCTCGTTTAGTTGGTGCTCCATTAGAAGGCCATCGTTTGTTAAAATTATGTATTGCGGTAACATACTTTTTTCTATGCTGAAGTTTGTAAAAAATTGATCACGTTTTTTGCAAGCATACCGAACGTAAAAATGTTTAAATATATTTAGGCAGGTAACACGTAATCCTAAAACAAAACATGGACTATTATGCCAATACGATCTGCAGAAGCGGTATGGAAAGGAGATTTAAAAAATGGAAATGGTAATCTGAAAGTTGAAAGCGGAGCATTCGAAGTTCCCTATAACTTTGCATCCCGTTTTGAAACAGGAAAATTGACCAACCCCGAAGAATTGATTGGAGCTGCACACGCGGGGTGCTTTTCAATGGCGCTTTCAAATGAACTGGCGAGTGCCGGTCATAATCCTCAATCGGTTGAGACGAAATCTGAAGTAACGCTTGATGTAAGCGGAGATGGGCCCGAAATAACAAAAATTCATCTGGTGTCGAGCGCTCATGTTCCCGGAATTGATAAAGATGAGTTCATGGAGATTGCGAATGGGGCCAAAGATGGCTGCCCGGTATCCAAAGTGCTGGCCGGTGCCAACATTACGCTCGACATTGAGCTGAAAAACTGACCTGCCGCACCATTTTTACAGAAGCTCTTGAGCTTTTAGTACATTTGCCTTTGATTAAGCCACTCTTGCCCTTCGGGAGTGGCTTTTTCTGTGCGGCATTGAGTTGCCGGATATTGCCGCTGTTCAAAAATCACTTTGAAGGAGACGTGATCTTTCCTTCAAATTCGTTCAATTTGAATCATAGATTGGTACGCCTCACGAAAAGAAATGATTTGGCCAGAAGTGACAATAAACAGGAAACCATACCACGCGGGGGTTCTGTTGTAAAGCGGTTGAAGTATAACATTTATCTAACGCGCACAACTACTTAGAGAATCGTACCGTTGCAGTAGGGAACTCATTAATTTTAGTTACCCTATGTACCGAAAGAACGCGTTGCTCGTTTCCGTTTTCTTAATTGCCTCGCTGTCGCTGATCTTTATAAGGCCGGCAGAGGCACAAACCTGCAGCTGTGCAGGAGCCCCCTTGCTTGGCGCCCAAAGCTCAGGGGCAGAAGGCCGGGGGAATCTGCTGATTGGCGTAACCTATGAGTTTAATCAGATTACAGATCTTTTTTCAGGATCAACGGAAATTACAAACGACAGCGCGGATCGAAATACACAGTCTACACTGCTGGAAATTAACTACGGGATTACAGATCGCCTGTCGGCAACGGGCACATTTTCATTTGTTCGTAAGGAGAGAAGCAGCGGACTGAGCACGCCCGGCAGCACGCAGACCGCTTCCACTTCGGGGATTGGTGACGGACTTTTCCTTTTCCGCTACACAGTGCTGCCGCAGACACTTTGGAACCGGTATCGCATCGCCGTGGGAGGCGGAGCAAAAGTTCCTCTTGGCAGTACATCAATCAACAATCCCAACGGCCGACGATTTAATGCGGATATGCAGCCCGGAACCGGCGCGTGGGACGGAGTAATCTGGAGCAGCTTGGGGATGAATTTTCTGCCGGCAAGCGCCACGAGCCTCTCGCTGACAAACAGTTTCCGTGCAACCGGATCAAACGAAAGGTTTGTGGAAGGAGATGATTACCAGTTTGGAAATGAACTCATCTCAATCCTGGGGCTAAGCGGCTCCTTCTCCTTTGCCGACCGTCTCTCCTACACGCTGAATCTCAGATATCGTTCTACAAGCTCCGATGAAAGAAATGACGTTACCCAGCCAAATACTGGCGGCAAATGGGTTACGCTGATCCCTGATCTTTATATCAGCACCTCCGACCGTACATCGCTAAAGTTGTCGGGACAGGTTCCGCTTTACCAAGATCTCAATGGGTTGCAGCCTACCACAAGCTACGCGCTGTCCGCCTCCTTTTTCATAAACATCAACAGTACAGAAAACAGATTTAATCATGCAAAAAGATAACCGTACAATCATCGTTACACATTCCCGGCTGCTGGCGCTCCTGCTGCTGCCATTTCTAATCACCGCGTGCGATTCATCCAGCAGCAGCAGTTCAGGTGATGGCGGCCTGAATGTTTCGGAATGGCTAATTAACGAGAGTGAAGTTGTGGATGGAGGTCCCGGGATAGATGGAATTCCATCGATCGATGACCCGGAATTCGGCAGTATATCCGAAAATGATACATTTCGGGATGACCGGCGAATTGCGGCTATGCGTGTAGGGGATGAGCTGCTGGCGTTCCCTCATCAGATAATGGACCATCACGAAATTGTGAACCACGAAGTGGATGGAACACCTGTTGGATTGACGTTCTGCCCGTTAACCGGCACATCGATCGGGGTGGAAAAACGAGTGGGCGGTAGTGTGCTTGAGTATGGCGTGTCCGGGCTACTTTTCAGGAATAACCTGATTATGTACGATCGTAACACTGGAAGCACATGGTCGCAAATGCAGCTCAGAAGCGTTGGCGGTGAGTTTTCAGGAAGTAATGTGGAAACCATCCAGGTAATCGAAACGAGCTGGGCCACCTGGAAAGAGATGTATCCCGAATCTAAAGTTCTTACCCGGGATACAGGTTTTGGCCGTAACTACAATACGTTTTTGTATGGCAGTGACTACACCACAAACCATAATCGTATTCTTTTTCCCATAAAAAATGAAGACAACAGGCTGCAGCGTAAGGAGCGGGTCCACGCCCTGCTTCCCGAAAATGCAAATGAAGACTCTGAAGTGAAAGCTTACCCGATCAAAGAATTCGGCTCTGAAATGACGATTGTGACAGATCAGTTTAACGGGGACGAGTTTTTGTTGGTGGGTAATTCCAGCCTTGATCTTATGAACTCCTTTAAGCTTACGACCGATTTCGAGCAGAGCCTGAGTTTAGAGCCTGTTAACGGTGAGCTTCCGGTGGTCATGGTGGATCAGCACGGGAATCGATGGGATATTTTTGGCGTTGCATTGGAAGGTCCAAACCAGGGAGAACGCCTGACGAAGGCGCGCGGCTATACCGGCTACTGGTTTGCACTGGCTGATTTCTATCCGGGAATTGAGCTCTATGAAGAGTAATCGTTAACCGGATGATGAATGGAGAGAGGCCGGCTGGCTGGGAAAAGCTGTCATACCGCCTGAGAGCAGGGATATAAACTATGATCATAGGTTACCGCAGATATTCCTGTTCTCCGACCCCGTAAACATGTTGGTTGCCTCTGCATAGCAGGTCAAACCCGGGATCATCCCTCCGGATCAAACTCTTCCAGCGGCACATCAAAAAATTGATCCGACCTAACGTAGGCAAGCAGGCGCTTGAGTTTATCAACATCTATGAAGCCTACCTGCCGGCCAAGTTCCTCGCCTTTAGCATCAATAAATATTGTTGTAGGGGTGCCCGCCACGTTCATTTTCCGGGCAAATTCACGCTCTGTCATCGTTTGCCCGTTAAATTGAATTTCGTTCTTTGAGTCCAGATCGATCGAAACCGGGTGATATTTATCCTCCAGGGAGCTGGATACGCCCTCTGCAGGAAATACATTTTTGAGCATCCGCTTACAGATGCTGCACCACTCCGCCTCAACAAATACAAAGAGCGGTTTCCCGTCCTCAGATGCTTTTTGCTGGGCCTCCGGTAGAGAGATCCAGTCTACAGCAGATGGATGATTGCCGGGGGCCTGAATGCCGGCGGATATACTTGCGATTAGCGATGCAGCGATGACGAGTGAAAGAATTTTGATCGTTTTCATGGGTGACGATTTTTTTAAAAAAAGTACATGGATCCGGATGCTACTTCATCTCAAAAGTGTCAAAAAAACATCCATCACGGTGGGAATAGCTGAGAGAAGACATGGTGTGTTTAATATGACGCAGCTAAACCGTCGACGAAAAGGGCCGGCCTCTCTTTTTCTTGGTGAGGTACTGGTCGAAAACCATGGCGATGTTTCGGATAAAGAGTCTGCCGAGGTCGGTGATGGCAAGCCGGTCATCAAGCATCAGCAGAAGCCCGTCAGCTTCCATTGGCTTCAAATGGTCCAGTTCATTCGCAAAAAACTCACGAAAACGGATACCGGTCTCTTCGTAAAATGATTCATAGTGGATCGATGCGCGGCACATGACCTGCATGATCACCGCTCGGCGGATCTTGTCTTCTTCGGTGAGCTGAAGAACTTTATTGACGGGTAGCTTGCCATCGTCGAGCATTGCGTAATACCGGGCCAGGTCTTTTTCATTCTGATAGTAAAGCTCGTCTCCCTGCGAAATTCCCGACATGCCAAAGGCGATCATCTCCAGCTTTGCGCGGGTGCTGTATCCCTGGAAGTTGCGCTGCAGCGTGCCGTTTTCAAGTGCAACCGTCAGTTCATCGTCCTCCCGGGCGAAGTGATCCATCCCGATAAAATGGTATCCCAGTTCAGGGAGCCGTTCAATGGCGGTGATTATCATGTCCAGTTTCTCAGAGGAGGAGGGGAATTCGTTCTCGTTAAGCAGCTTTTGAGCCGGCATCAGCGAGGGGAGGTGAGCATAGCTATAGATGGCGAAACGGTCGGGTGCCAGTCCTGCAACATCATCGATCGTGCGGCTGAACGTGTCAGGTGTCTGCTTCGGCAGGCCGTAGATCAGGTCAACATTGATCTTGTTGATGTCGTGCTTTCGAAGCAGGTTGGTGATCACCTGCGTCTCTTCAAACGGCTGGATACGGTGTATTGCACGTTGAACCTCATGGTTGGTATCCTGCACGCCGAGAGATGCCCGGTTGCAGCCGATCTTTTTTAGCGCCATAATCTGTTCTTCACCGCAGCGTCGCGGATCAATTTCAACGCTAAACTCCACATCACGGTGAATTGTAAAGTTTGAATGAATCAGGTCACCGAGCCGCTGCAGCTGACCGGCGGACAGAAATGTGGGGGTACCGCCGCCAAGATGGATCTGTTGGACGGGTGAATCCGGATGGATTGTGTTCTGGACAAGGGAGATCTCTTTTTGGAGATACTCAATGTAGAGATCGCCCCGATCTTGATCGCGGGTAATAATTTTTGTGCACCCGCAGTACCAGCAAAGCGAAAAACAGAACGGGATATGGAAGTAGAGGGAGAGGGGCCGGGCACTGCCTGCACGTTTAGAGAATGAATCATCCAGAATGCCCGGAGGAAACTCTTCCGTAAACTGAACAGCGGTGGGGTAGGATGTATACCGGGGACCGGCGACGTTGTACTTATTTACGAGATCGAATAGGCCACTTGTATTCTTTAGCATAACCTGTAAAGTTTAACCGTTGAGTAGTTTTTCAAAGTCGCCCTCAGTGGTGAGCCGGAGATTCTCTTTCTTTCCTCTCTCTACAAGCTCGCGGAGTGATGAAGACTCCAGCATATGGCGTATGGAATCCCGGGTAGACGTCCATTTATCGTGGAGCGGGCATGGATTCTTATGGCCGCACCCTGGAAGCCCGAGGGCACATTCCGTCAGCAGGTCCGGTCCGTCAATGGCAAGTACAACATCTAAGAGGGTGATGCTGTCAGGCGGCTGGTTTAATTTTATGCCGCCGTTAGGTCCCTTGTACGATACCAGAAGATCTTTTGCTGTAAGCTGTTGGAGAATTTTGGTCAGAAAGTGGGGGGAAATTTCAAGCGTGTTGCTCATTTTTTTTATAGGCACAAATGTATCATCTTTTGTGGCCAGGTAAATAGAGGCACGCAGCCCGTAAACGCAGGATTTCGATAGAAGCATAAACAATAGAAGTTATTGAGACTCTTTTGTCTCAAAATAACGCTTTTCTGCGTAAAATACTTAGAAATCACGGACAACGAACGGTTGAGCTGATACCTGCCGCAACGGGGGCGTTGAAAGCCTGGTTGATACGGTGATGATAGGCAGTGAACAACCGGAAGTTGCAGGCCAAATCAAACGACAGAAGTGCGGAATGGCCGGGTTTCTGCGCAGATTTTGATGATTTTTACAACACGTAACCATTAAAAGTATTTTGTTTCTGCTATATTGACGGCAGCTTTTTTTCACAGAACAACACATGATTATGAGATACCCAATAGGCTACCTGCTCCTCCCGCTTCTCTTTTTAACGTCTTGCGCCCTTTTTCGCACCTCATCGGCTGATGAACAGGCCGCGCCGGAAAAACCATCAGACCCAAAAGGCTACAGCAGCGTCATCACCGATAAAGCGGTGACCACCAAAGGAGTGCTGGATGTACACTATGTGGAGGGTAATATTTATTACGAAATTCCGGACTCCCTGATCGGGCGGGACTTCCTGATGGTGAGCCGAGTTGCTAAGGTGCCGAGCAATTTTTTCGGTTTCCGGAGCAGCGGTGCAAAAACAGCAGAGCAGGTGTTTGTGTTCGAACGAGTCAGAGATCAGATAAATATCCGGGAGCGATCCTATAACAGTGTGGCGGCCGACTCGCTGCCCATTTACCGCTCGGTAGAGGCGAACAATTATGAACCGATCATCGCCACCTTCGATATTGAGGCAACAAATCCTGAGGGCTCCTCTGTTGTGATTCAAATCAACGATTTTTTTGAAAACGATGTGCCGGCCATATCAGGATTGGCAGGGTACCTTCGGAGTATGTATGAAGTAAGACGTCTTGATAACAAACGGAGCTACATCGATACGGTGCGAACCTTTCCAAAGAATGTGGAGGCACGCCATGTAATGACATACGAGGCGATGGATCCGCCATCGTCCGGCGGAACAAATACAATCTCGATATTAATGAACCAGAGCATGGTTTTGCTGCCCAAAGAGCCGATGCGTCCGCGGCATTACGACTACCGTGTTGGCTGGTTTACGGTGACTCAGCTTGATTTCAGTTCTGATGAGCAGAAAGCCGCTACGCGATCGCTCATCAGACGCTGGAGATTGGAACCATCGGATCCGGACGCCTACGCAAGGGGCGAGCTGGTGGAGCCGGTAGAGCCGATCGTCTATTATCTTGATCCGGCGACTCCGGAAAAGTATCGCCAAAACGTGATTGACGGCGTTGAAGACTGGAACGTAGCTTTTGAAGAGGCCGGCTTTAAAAATGCAATTGTGGCAAAACTGCCCCCAACCGAGGAGGAGGATCCCAACTTTGAACCGGAAGACATTCGGTACAACATGGTTCGCTGGATCGCCAATACCACGCGGAACGCCGTTGGGCCGAGTACTACCGACCCGCGAACGGGTGAAATCATTGCAAGTGATATTATCTGGTATCATAACCATATCCGCTCATACCGGAACCGGCTGATGATTGAAACCGGCGCTGCAAACCCGGATGCCCGCTCATTAAAAATTGACGATGAATACCTTGGGGAGGCGATCCGGCAGGTAATTGCCCATGAAATCGGCCATGCCGTCGGGCTTCCGCACAATATGAAAGCGAACAGCTCCTATCCAGTTGATTCTCTCAGGTCCCCCACCTTTACTGAAGAGTTCGGTGTGTCCGCCTCTATCATGGATTACGCACGACAGAACTATATTGCCCAGCCCGGTGATGGCGTTGAACGCTTCATACGAAAGATCGGACCCTATGACAGGTATGCCGTTAACTGGGGATACCGCATCATACCGGATGCCGAAACTCCGGAGGATGAAATTCCAACGCTGAACCGGTGGATCCTGGAGAAAGCCGATAACCCAATGTACCGTTTTGGCCAGTCTACAGGGTATGATCCCACGGCACAGAGGGAAGCCCTGTCTGATGATCCGGTCCGGGCATCAACATACGGCATGCAAAACCTTCAGGCAGTTACCCCGCGCCTCATGGAGTGGACATCGACACCGGGCAAAGGCTATGACGACCTGGAAGAGATTTACGGAGAATTAATTGGCCAGTGGAGCCGGTATGTGGGGCACGTGATTACTAATGTCGGGGGTGTGGCTATGGAACGGGTAGCCTCGGACCAGGATGGAAATGTCTATCGCCCGATTTCAAAAGAGTACCAGCAGGAAGCGATGCAGTTTATGGTGGAGCATGCGTTTACCACCCCCCAGTGGCTCCTTGAGGAGTCAATATTGCGAAATATTGAGCATTCCGGCGCGATAGAGCGCATTAAAAGACTGCAGGGAAGGCACCTGGGCCGCATGATGGATGAGAGCCGCATGAACCGATTGATTGAGGATTCGTTTTTCCGCGGAGAGGAAGCCTACAAACTTACAGAGATGCTGCGGGACCTCCGGGCTGGTATCTGGAGTGAACTGGATGGTGGAGAGGCGATTGATCCATACAGGAGAAATCTGCAGCGAATCTACCTGCAGCAAGTTAAACAGATGATGGAGAGCGACGACTCCGACGTAGATGTGAGCGACATCAAGCCGCTGCTTCGCGATGAGCTTGATATCTTGTCAAATAAAATAGCTGAATCTCAGCAGAATAGACGTGACAGGATGACTGAAACCCATTTACGGGATATACAAAATCGTATAAGCAGTATTATAGATGAGGATTGATTAGTAAACATTAATGTATCTTAGATGTGGTTTTTATTTAATATCGATGTGGGAGCTGTAGCTTATCTGAATTACATGCTCTCCATCACCAATCCGAATTCTTACGTACAAAGAGAGATTCGGATGCAAACACATCTAAAATTTAGGGGTTATGAAAAGAAAAATACTGTTGTTGCTCTGTTTCTGCATGATTATGCCGTTCTTAGTTGCCGGGCAGGGAGTTGATCCATTATCCGGAACTCTTCAGAATAAGAGCTTTGATACGAAAGTAAAGAGTGTTGCGCTCTATGAAAAATTAACGGGAGGGATCAATCGATCAAGCCGGATGGCTAAAACTGCCGATAATTTATTTTTAGAAAAAATTGAATCTCAGTTTTTTGATGAATCAGATTTTAGGCCCTTTTCAACGGTTGAATTTGATTATGAAGATGGTCTTCTGGTAGAGGAAACGTCATTTATATACGATTTTTTAAATCCACCGGGCTGGATACCGGAATCGAGGGAAGTGAACACATATGAGAACCAGGTTCTAACCTCAACTGTGGCGCAAATTCATACGGGACAGGAGTTCGAAAACTCCTTTCGTTCTCTGTTCACGTATCAGCAGGCCGGAGGCAGAATGGTGCCGGACGAGGAGATCAGTCAGAATTGGAATTCTACAACCGGTGAATTTGAAAACACTGAACTGAGTGACTTTGTAGTCGAAAATGATAACCTGATCCGGATTGATGGCTATGAATGGGTGGATGAGGAGTGGTCGGCCACAGAAAGAATCTTGATCGTGGAGGAGAATGGAGATCTTTTTCTTGTCCTGCAGGAGTTTTTTGAGGGCGCTTGGGAAAATGATTACAGGATAATATATAGTGGTCAATCATTTAATGAACTCCTTGACTTGTTAACGGAATCAATCGAGACTATGGAAAATCTGGGGTCAAGCCTGCTCTTTTTCACACTTAACCCGGATTTTACCGAGCAAGCGTGGACAGGTACGGAATGGGCGGATGATTTCAGGCAGATATCCACAGTGGTCACAGATGGTAATACGGGAGAAATCGTTCAAAAATCGATACTTGATCAAGTTTTTGACGGCACGAACTGGTTTACTGAGACTGAAATAGTTGCAGAATACAGCAACAATCAACTGTCTCAAATCACGTTGTCAGAGGCCGATGAGTTTGGCAATGAACAGCTTCAGCCATTATTTAAAGAGCGCTTTTCATACAATGATCAGGACGTGTTGGTTCAAATCATTGAAGAGGCGTTTATCGCCCCAATGGCAAAATCAAAAGCTGCCAGTGATGAAACGTCGGTAACAGGTCGTGTTCTGCTTACCTGGAGCGACGGTATCGTAACATCCGTTGAGACAGATACCAATCCATTTGAGTACACCCTGGGTAACGCCTATCCCAATCCCTTCAACCCTGTAACGGTTGTACCATTTCAGGCAGAACGGGCCGGAACTATTACAATCAAAGTCTACGATATGCTCGGGCGGTATGTGGTAACCATCGCAGACGGGATGTTCCCGGCCGGAGACCACACGGCAGAGTTCAACGCGTCCGGGTTATCCAGCGGCGTTTATTTGATTCGAATGCAATCCGAAAAGAACCTTCAGGTACAACGTGTAGCACTGGTTAAATAGCAATCGAGAATCAACACAGAGATTCAGGAAAGGGATACCAAAATGGTAAGAGATGGGTGGGCTTTTTAAAATGAAGAGCACACCCTCTGTTATCTCTCTTCAAAACGAACATTGTGGCTGAGAGCTTTTGTTAATCGTTGCTGATACTCATCGTCTGAGATTTCAATACATCCGAACTGAGCCAGGTGGTCGGTGTAAAACTGTGTATCCCAGAGAATGAATCCATTCTCCTTCAGGATACGATGGCAGTGCCAAAGAGCCACTTTATCAGCTTCCTTGCTCTTTTTAAACATCGATTCACCAAAAAAGGCCCCGCCCAGCGAGACTCCATACAGCCCGCCGGCAAGCTCTTGTTGATCATCATACATTTCCATAGAGTGTGCATGACCCGCCATGTGAAGGACGTCAAACGAACGGATGATGATATCCGATATCCAGGTGCTCTCCCGGTTGGCACACTCCCTCATCACATCGGTAAACCGTGAGTTAATTCTGCAGCTAAACCGGCCCTGGCGCACGATACGCCGCACATTACTTGAAACGTTAAAGCGTTCCATCGGTATGATTCCCCGTTTCCGGGCCGAGTACCAGTTTACACTATCGTCATGGCGCGATTCACTCATTGGAAATAACCCGCGGCTGTACGCTTCGAGCAGAACTTCCGGGGGAATGATTTTGTCTTTGGATGATGAATCCACGTTGATGAGGTCTATTTTATTTGAATTGTGCACTGAAGGATAATGGTTTTCCTGTGTCTGTGAAAGTGTCGGTTTCAAAGCGCAGATTTTTTACTCAACTTTAAAATCATTCGGTTTTCACATATTTCCCGGCGGGACCCGGGAAGAAATAATTTTCTTTATCTTTACCTGTAACCAAACAAATCGTATTTTTGTGCGGCTTTCAGAACGTAGAAAATAAATTGCTGCGAATGCTGTGCAGCATAAAATCAATTAAAAAGAGTGTATGTTAATCGATATTATTGCCGGTGCACGACCCAATTTTATGAAGATTGCACCGATTATTCGGGAGATTGAAAAGGCGAATGACAAGTCCGGGCTGGAAAAAACCGATCGCCACTATTTAGAGTATCGCCTGATACATACCGGTCAGCACTACGACAGAAACATGAGCGGGGCATTTTTTGAGCAGCTTGGGATCCCGGAGCCCGATATGAACCTCGAATCAGGGTCCGGAACGCAGTCGGAACAGACGGGCAGGATTATGACGCGGTATGAACAGGTTTTGACGGAACGGAAATCGGATCTCTGCATTGTGGTTGGGGATGTGACATCTACGATGGCTTGTTCGATCACGGCCAAAAAGATGGGGGTTAGGATTGCCCATGTAGAAGGGGGAATACGCTCGCGCGACTGGACCATGCCGGAGGAGATCAACCGTGTGGCCACGGATAGTATAACCGACTATTTTTTTACAACGTCTGAAGTTGCCAACACCAACCTTCAAACCGAAGGTGTTACGGACGACAGAATTTTCTTTGTCGGCAACACAATGATTGATACGCTGCTCTCTAATACAGGAAAATTACAGGAACCTGCAGTATTTGGCAGCGAAGATCTCTCGGAGGGTGCATACTTTGTGATGACGCTGCACCGGCCGGCCAACGTGGATGAAGAACAAAAGCTTAAATCGTTGATCGACAATATTGCGAAGGGTACAGAAGGTGAAAAGATCATCTTTCCGGTTCATCCAAGAACAAAAAAAATCCTCGATGAACTTGGGATATCGCACGACAATCTGGTGTACACCGAACCGCTGGGATACCTGGAATTTATTTGGCTTGTAAAGCATGCCCGGGCCGTAATAACCGACTCGGGAGGGATCACCGAAGAGACGACGGTACTCGGTATTCCGTGCCTTACATTGCGAGATAACACAGAGCGTCCCGAAACGGTAACGGAGGGGACCAATGAACTCATCGGAACCAATCCGGAGGCTGTGAAGCCGGCACTGGAAAAATTGATGTCGGGTGATTGGAAAACAGGGTCGATTCCCCAAAACTGGGATGGGAAAGCATCCACACGTATAGTTGAACAAATTCAGGTACTGGCTAAAAACGGAGGGCTGGACTTTCATACACCGTACATTGACAATGCCCTGATGTTTGAAACAACCGGTGAATAGAACAGGGATAGACAGAAGTTGCCAACCGAGATAAAGTAGAGGCCATCAGATTGCACCGGCAGCTTTAACTTACCCGTCCGGGGCTGAAGGTGCTTTATTTGAGCCATCCATAGAAAAAAACCCCTTTCCGTGAACAGCGGTAATCAGAACCGTCACAGAAAGGGGTTTGTGAGTTAGAGGTGCAGAAAAACTTACTCAGCTACGGCAATCACCGTTTGTACATCCGACGGTGTTTGTGCGATAACAGCGTATTTTGTGCCTTCAACAAATTCAAAGTCGTCGTGACCGTTTTCAACGATTTCAAGGATCTCATCTACCTTTTCATAGCTGAACTTGGGTTGGCCGTTGGCATCCTTCATTCGGCTTGGAAGATCCGCAACGGGAGTGCTGTTGAGGTTAAATTCAGGGAAACCGCGCAGCGACCAGACGACCAGCTGAATTTCGCGAAATGTAATCTCCGGATCAGAAGCCATCAGATCGTTGGAAATGTTGAGTAAATAGTTGAGCCTGTTCCACTTTTCTACATTAAATGTAGACAGAAGGGGAATGTTATCGTAGACTCCATTATCAGAGTCGATAGGTTTTTCCCAGTCTATACACCAGCCAATTTTTTCCTCGGCTTCCGTTATTATGGAATTGGATGAGATGCCCGCAAAAGCGAGTTTAAAATAACTGTTTGAGCCTTTGTTTACGGTGAGCCTGGAATTTTCAGCTCCTTCAATTGGGTAAACTTCAGCAATAGGATCAAGTGTTTCAGACAGGTCACCATCTGACGTTGTCACATCACTGCAGGATGTAATAGCAATGAAAAAGCACGTGCATAATGAAATAAAAATGAGAGATTTAGATCTTATCATAACGGTTTTTAATTTTAGTAGATGATTGTATTTGCAATATTTTTTGACACGAAATAACTACTCTCCGAGTACATTGTTTCTGCAATTAGTATACGGATAGATTATAGCGATAAGCAATTAGGTTGCTTTAATGAAAAACTATGAAAAGGGATTAATCGACTTAAAGAAATTAGATTGGTCTAATTACAGGGTAAGTAAATTGGGGAGGTTGTTATTTTTTTGCAGTATCTCTCTGTTATCTTGAAAAGTTTCGCGGGTGAAATCGCTGAGCTTCCCTGAGGAGAATCCAGCACCATCGGTGCGACATGTCCGTAGCCCGAGGTCGCTGCGAAGCGGTGGCCTTGGATTAATAACGCGAGCATGATAAGAGTAGCGCTGTAGGTGCGAAATATACGTAGCCCTGCAAGGCGAGCAATTAATTTTTACCCACAACCTGCTTAATTAAATAGGAGAGACTCTTCCCGCAAGGTTCCGGGATTGATTTTAGGCTTCACATTATGCCGCGCCGATGGCGCTTCTTTTGATGTGGGTTACTGCAATACCCAACGGACATGCTGTGCATTCCCGATGGGCTACGGACATACCGCCCATGAACGGGGCTGGGTTATACGCTTGAAAAAAAATGCGACATTCATTGGTTCGAATCATCTGAACCTTATAGTGTGTGCTGAACAATCTGTGGCATTAAAAAAGGTGATTGTTTGCCCAATGTTTCTATATGACCTTTATGGGATGAAAATTTTCTATCAATCGTTAATTGAACCTGTTTTGTCACCAGCCATTGTTTTTTACGGCAGATAGGCTAACGCCTGATATTGTTTTAGTACGTCAATAGCCGTGCAAAAAAACAAAAGCCAATCCGCAAATAAGCGAATTGGCTCTATACAATTCATAGGAATATGGTTGATTTGATCAAAGAGAGCGGATATAATAGATTCTCAGACCTATTCTACAACGGTGATAACGGTTTGAATATCCGAAGGTGTTTCGGCAATGACGGCAAATTTCGTTCCCTCTACAAAATCGAAATCTTCATACCCTTCAGAAACCGTTTGAAGGATATTATTGACTTTCTGCTCATCGAACAGGGGCTGCCCATTATTTCTGAAGCGCGATGGGAGGTCTTCAAGAGCAATCGCGTCAAGATTAAATTCAGGTAGTCCCCGAAGAGACCAGACAGCGAGCTGAATTTCGAGGAACGTGATATCCGGATCAGCCTCGATCAGATCACCCTTTATATTAAGGAGATAGTTGAGCTCGTTCCATTTCTCAACATTGAAGGTAGAGTAGAGCGGAACATCATTATAGATGTCTCCATTGGAGTCGATCGGCTTTTCCCAGTCTATACACCAACCTTCACCCTGGTGGCCGTTGTTAATCGTTTCATTCGACTCGATTGCACTAAATTCCAACCTGAAGTATGAATTTGCACTTCGGTCCACCTTCATGGTAGAACGCTCTGCGCCCGAAATCTGTGTTACTTCCTCAACCGGCTCGAGTGTGTCCGTAATGTCATCCTCATTGTTTCCTGTTAAGTCACTGCAGGATGCCGCCAGAAAAATAGCGACTAAAAAGGACACTGCGTAAGCTGTAAATAGATTGTACTTCATGATATGGGGTGGTGATAGTTTGATATTTAAAACAGAGCGACCGGGTACTCAGGTCTGTAAGTTGAAAGATCTTGCGTTTTGATTAAAGATAGAAACTGTGAAACAAACAATGAATTGGTTTGTAATAATTTTTAAAGTACGGTTGAGCAGGAAGGATAATAAATATTTAATACCCGATTGTAGCGAAAGTGTCAAAGAAGTATTAAAATATTTATATCTTGAAGCTGAAACCAAGACTGTTGTTATAGCTTTGGAGCTGAACCGGCATTTCGTTGTTTAAGTAAATGCTTGCATGGATCGATAATTCATCGTAGATATACGTATATTATCGTCCGTTTGAAAGGAGTCATAAATGGACAGGCATATTTTTTTTATGGCTTGGAAGCCTGAGAAAGCATATCGCGATCGTATTAATCTGGTATAAGAGACATATAAACGATCTGGATATGGTTACTTGTTTTATCTTTTTCTCATAACAGATAATTGTTACTTCAGATCAGAATGCCCATTAAGAATAGCATAACGCGGATATCCCGGACTTATACATATGTGTTATAAGTTCTGAAAGAATTAATTTTTGATAGATTGTCTATTCCTTAATTTTAGTTCCATCTTAAAATAAATAAAAAAGAGAATCATTGGGTTTTTTAAAAAGCATCAGGTACTATTTTTCGGTTTATCGGCGGTTCATAGGCCGGAGGGTTTACATTGTCTTTTTCTTAACAGCAGCGGTTGCATTTGCTGAGGGTTTGGGAATCACTCTTCTTTTGCCTCTTATTGAATCGGCTGATGCAGCGTCATCGGACAGAGAGATCAGTGGTGTTGCGGCAGCGCTTAATGCTATGTTAGAGTTCATTGGTATCGGCAGTTCTATGGTCGGGATCCTTCTGTTTATCGGAGTTGTTTTTATGGGGAAAGGAACGCTTGTTTTCGCAGAGAGCGCTTATCTCAGCTATCTGAAAGCCAGGCTCATGGTTGAGATCAAAGGGAAAATGTTCAATGCCTACAGCACGATGGATTATAAATATTATATTGAGAGGAATACCGGGCATTTTATCAATGTTATTACTGGACAGATTGGAAACTTTATCAACTCCTTCGGTTCTTTTAAGCAGTTTCTTTCCAAAGTGATAATGTCAACGGCTTACCTGCTTGTAGCTGTCGTTCTGGCCTGGAAATTTGCGCTTATGGCGCTGGTTTTGGGTGTCGTTATTTTATTTCTGTTCCGATGGTTAAACGAGTTCGTAAAGGATTTGTCGCGAAAAGCGGCAGAGGAGGCCAGTGAACTGAACAAATTTCTGGTTCAATCTCTACACGGATTCAAATACCTGGCATCCACCGCAGAGATGAGTTTTCTAAAAAGCGGAGTGTCTGGCAGTATTAAAAAGTTATCCATATACCAGTATAAAAAAGGCGTAGCGGGGGCGTTTACAAGTGCCATCAAGGAACCTGTATCGGTGTTGTTTTTGCTTTTCATTATTATCATTCAAGTAACGGTATTTAATGCAGCAGTTGCCCCTATACTGGTCGCTCTTATTTTATTTCACAGGGGTATGCAGCAGATGATTGGAATTCAGTCTCAATGGCAATTAACTCTTGACCGGGCCGGCTCCATTGAGATGGTGATTGATGAGTTTGAGTCTGTAAGTTCAGAGCAAGAACCCAACGGAACAAAGCCTGTAGAGAAATTTAGCGATAAAATTAAATTTGATGATGTATCGTTCTCCTACAAAGAGGGTGATGACGATGTTTTGAAAGAGATCAATATTGACATCCCCGTCAATAAAACTGTTGCATTTGTCGGTGAATCCGGTGCAGGAAAATCTACGCTGATTGATATGCTTACGCTGATGCTTCGCCCGCATAAAGGCGAGGTATTTGTTGATGGAATAGCTGGAAGTGAAGTCGAAAAAAAGTCATGGCGTTCTCAAATTGGGTACGTTTCGCAGGAAACGGTTGTTTTTGATGATACAATCGCGAACAACATTAATTTGTGGAAAGGAGACTACCACAATGACAGCGACGTGCGTCGGAGAGTTCAGGAAGCGGCCCGAAAGGCGTATGCAGAAGATTTTATAAAAGATCTCCCGAACGGGTTTGATACAATCGTAGGTGACAGGGGAATCCGACTCTCCGGCGGGCAGCGGCAGCGCCTATTTATTGCACGAGAGCTTTTTAAAAATCCGAATTTATTAATCCTCGATGAAGCCACAAGTGCATTGGATTCTGATTCAGAAAAATTTATACAAAAGAGTATCGATGATCTGAAGGGCTCAATGACGGTCGTCATCATTGCCCACAGACTGTCTACGATTAAAAATTCTGACAAAATCTATGTAATGGATCGTGGCAGAGTAGTAGAAGATGGTTCGTACCAGAAACTGACAAATGATACAAACGGTCAGTTCAAAAAAATGGTAGAGTTGCAAAGTTTGTGATTTATAGAATCCATTGTATTTGCCGATAAAGGAAATTGGGATGGAACAAAAAGATTACGAAGTATCTATTTTCAGCAGGTTAGGAATTGCTAATCACTATTCATAATCAGTTTTATTTCGTTATTTTAGAAATAAGAAAGAGAATGTACAATAACTTTCAGAATTTACAGCCCAAACGTATTCAATATAGAGTAAGAGGTTATAATGTCTAAATCACTTCAAAAACACAATAATGGTCATAATCAAAATGGTTATGACGAGATATCGACATTTTCCCTGCCAAGGCAAGAGCAGAGCGGCGGTGGTTTGGATCCTAAAATGATCGTATTTACAATTCTCCGGTATAAATGGCTAATTCTTCTGTTGCTGATCGCCGGGGGAACCGGAGGGTGGTACTATGCCAATACGCTGACGCCAATCTACGAAAGTACCGGAACATTGCTCATTAGTTCAGCTGAAAAGGGCGAAGAAAATGAGCTGAAAGACATTATTAACCAGACCACGGGTGTAGGTACAAATGCGACGCTTGCAAACGAAATTCAAATTATTCAGTCCCGGTCGTTTGCACGTCAGGTAGCCAGGAAGCTGGAAGAGGATGATACCATAGATGAAGACGAATTACCTGTATTTTGGAGCGAGCTTGAAGACGGGTCACTCAAAAGGCGTGAGCTTGACGATGTGACAAATGCCATCCGTGGCGGACTCGCAGTTCAGCTTGCCAATCGCGATTCTGATGTCATCCAGATTAGTTTTGAAAGCTCATCGGCTGAAGAGACGGCAACCGTCATCAACACCGCAATGAGTGTATATGTTGAAGAGTCTACCCAACAGAATAGAGAAGCGGCCGAGAAAACAACGGAGTTTCTTGCAAAAGAGAGAGAGCGGCTGAAAGCTGAACTTGATGAGGCCGAGCAGAAGCTCGAAAGCTTTATGGATCGTACAGGTGTGGTACAGGTCGACAACCAGGCGGCATCTGCCGTAGGCCGAAAACAGAATATTGATACTGAACTTGAAGAAGTACAGCTTGACCTTGAATCAACTGAACGGGCCATTAGCAACCAGGAAGAGGAGCTCGAACGGCTGCGACCAGGACTGGTTAGTGACTTTTCTGACGCCGTTGCCCCGCGAATCAACAGCCTGCAGCAGACGCTTCAGCAATATGAACGGGAGCGGTACCTGATTCTGCAAAATTATCCTAATGTAAGGCAGCGGGAAGAGACACCGCCTCGACTGAAGTTTCTTGATGAACAAATAGAATCTTTGAAGGAGGATATTGCGGAACTCTCTAAAGATATATTTTCTGAAGAAGATGAATACATGGGGATGGAGACTGCCGAACGAACCCGAATGGTTGCAAACATCCAAAATCGCCTGATAGAGCTTCGGATGGAGAAAGACCAGCTGGAATCAAGGCTTCAGGTTCTCCAGGAGCGTAAGATCGAAGCGGAGCAGGATTTCGATGAAATACCGCAAGAGATGATTCAGCTTGCTCAGCTTCAGAGAGATCTGGAGATGAAAGAGAAGCTATATATCGATGTTTCTCGCAAATTTGCAGATATGTCAACCTGGAAAGAGACTCAGTACGGCAACGGACGCGTCATTGATAATGCCATCGTGCCCAATATTCCCGTGAGCCCCAATAAAATTCTGATCACTATTGTTGGTGTTATGCTTTTCGGAATGATTGCAGGTTTAATCATAGCTGTAAGAGAATTTTTCGACAACACCATATCAAGTATAGGAACGGTTAAAGCTCAAGATATACCAATGCTTGCCGCTATCCCTGCATTTAAAAAGATTTCTCCAACGAATGGCAGCGGCACTGAAATATTTAAAGTCGGGGATGGAGAAATTCCGAATGAGATGGTCCTCTTCAGAGATCGCTCCAACATAGTGTCAGAGTCTATCCGGCGTTTAAAAAATAATATTATTTTCCAGAATTCTGACAACGTACCCAAAACGATTGCTATCACCAGCTCTGAAAAAGGGGAAGGTAAATCTACAGTTGCCTGTAACCTTGCCGTTGCATTTGCCGATGAGGGGTACAAGACGTTAATGATTGATACCGACTTCAGAAGGCCGAGAGTTCATAAATTGTTCGGGCTTTCAAATGAAATCGGCATGAGTAACTATATCAATGGCGAAAATTCTGTATCGGATATCGTTAAAAATACTGAGGTAAATTTTCTAAAGGTGATTTGTGCCGGTTCAAGCATCGAAAGGCCCGAATCGCTGGTCAATGACAAGAATTTTGAGAAATTTCTTGAGAAAGTTGACAATCTGTTTGATGTGATTATTTTTGATACGCCTCCATTTGGTATCATCAGTGACTCTACCGCCCTGCTTAGAAAAGCCGATGCTACTGTAATGGTTGCGAAATACCGTCACACCAATAAAGAAGTTTATGAACACACGCTTGACGAGCTTCGGAGAATTAATGCAAATGTATGCGGAATGGTTCTCAATGGGTTTGAACCGAGAAAAGATCCTTCCGGCCAATACGGCTCCGGGTATTATAAATCGATGTACGGGGGATATGAAGCGTATGCATAATAAAGGAAAGGCATACGACCTGAAATCCCGACAGTACTATAGTCAAGAGAACATTTAATCTACGATACGAATCAAACATGAAATTACTACGCATGCCGAAGTTTTTTTACGCCGCTCTTTTACTGCTATTTGCTTCTCTTTCCAGCATCGAGGTGCTTTATGCACAGCAGGGTCAGGGAGGAGACAGGTTCATCCGCATAGCAGAACTGGGTGAACTGGTGGATTCAGTAAATGTTTGGGGTGACGTAAACAGCTCCGGCAGGTACCTGGTACCCGAGGGCACAAATGTTACCGAAATCATCTCTTACGGGCTGGGCTACAATACGCTGCGGGGACGTGAAGCGGAGCTGGACTGGTCAGCTGTTCACCTCGAAATCAAAGTATCAAGGCTTGATGAAAATGAGAGAGCAATGGAAGTGGCTTACTTCAGATACAGGTATCATGATCCTGAACCCGTAGAAATGTATGATTTTATACTTGAAAATAATGATATCGTGACCATACAGCTCAGACGGAAACCGTCACTCCGCGATTATGTCCAGGTTATTAGCAGCACAATTGGTGCACTGGCTACTTCTATACTGCTTATCGAACGATTGAGAGGCGATTAAAACCTGGTTGAGTCTTCCATGCCGGCCACCAATTGTTAAAATCCATGCAAATTCCCCGTAATTGAAACTACTATAGGCAGTTGAACCATGAAATTATTAATTACCGGTGGAGCCGGTTTTATAGGAAGCAACCTTGTAGAATATTTTTTAGATGATGAGAAGGTTGAACGGGTCCGCATACTTGATGACTTGAGCAACGGCTATTATGAGAATATCAAAGAATTTGAATCTCACCCCAAATTCGAATTTATCAAGGGCGATATTTGTGATTATGACACCTGCCTTGAAGCGTGTAATGATATCGACCGAATCACCCACCAGGCTGCACTGGGCTCTGTTCCGCGCTCCATAGAAAACCCAATGCGCACCACGGAAGTAAACATACTTGGAACGGTAAATGTGATGCACGCTGCTGTCGAAACAGGCGTAGACAGAGTCATCCTGGCCTGCAGTTCAAGTACATACGGAGACAGTAAGGAGCTCCCTAAGGTTGAGGATCGCATAGGTAAGCCTCTGAGCCCATACGCGGTTAGTAAGGTTTCTATAGAGCAATATGCGGATGTATTCAGTCAAACCTACGGGCTGGAGTACATTGGCCTGCGATACTTCAATATTTTCGGGAAACGACAGAACCCGGACAATCCGTATGCTGCCGTGATCCCAATTTTTTGCAAAGCGTATATAGATGGCGACCCTCCCACAATAAACGGCGACGGCAAGACAAGCCGCGATTTTACGTATATTGATAATGCTGTTCAGGCTAACGTAAAGGCTCTATTCACCAGTAACTCTGATGCTCTCAATGAGATCTATAATATTGCTTGTAATGATCGAACTACCCTCAACGAGATGGTGGAAATTTTAGAAGAGGTCAGTGGTAAGTCAATCGATGTCAATTATGGTCCGCCGCGGCCAGGCGATGTGAAACACTCTCTTGCAGATATAAGTAAAGCAGAACGTCTTTTGGGGTATACGTCTAATGTTAAGTTTGAAGAAGGGTTAAAAAAAACGTACGCTTATTATTTAAAAAAATATAGAAACTAAATCTCCAGAATCTATTGGATTGTTTTTTTGAATTAAGTGAAGAAATACACTGAATACCGTAATTATCTGGGTAAAGCGGACTATTCGCAAGAGTATGATAGTGCAAAAACTTGTGTTTTAGATAACAACCTATTCGTAACTGGTGTTTTCTTAAAGCAGTCTAAAGGGCTTTTTCATCGTGTTGCACTTAGAACTTGAACTCAGAAAATATAAAGTTCGATGAACTTTAATTAAGGGAAAGATTAGGTATGGAATTAAAATTAAAGCTTCCTGTCATAAATCTTAAACTTGATGTGTCAAGGAGACCTCGAAGCCCTAACCCACCCTTGCATGGAACGGTTATCAACAGAAATTACGATAAAGTATTTGTTATTGGGTTTAACAAGACCGGCACAACTACTCTAAGTTATGTACTTAAGAAGTTCGGTTTTAAACTTGGAAATCAGGCCGTAGCCGAAATACTTGATATTGAGTGGGGTGAGACAGGTAAAACAGATAAGATTTTTCGGTATTGTGAAACAGCAGAGGCATTCCAAGATAGACCATTCTCGAGGCCGGAACTGTACAAAGTCCTGGATAGGGAATTTCCTAAATCCAAGTTTATCCTTTCTGTTAGGGACTCTGGAGAACAATGGTTTCAGTCTCTTGTTTCGTATCACTCGAAATGTTATACGAAAAACAAATCCCAACCGCCTTCTGAAAAAGATTTAGCAAATGCTCTGTATCGGTATAAAGGGATGATGTTAGATGCTAAAAAACTTTTCTATGATTACCCTTCTATACCTCTTTACGATAAAAAATCCTATATAAACAAATATAGAATACACAATGAGGATGTCCGCTCTTATTTTGCGAATCGACCTAACGATTTTATCGAAATTAATGTAGCAAAAACAGAATCGTTTAAAGCTCTTAAACAATTTTTAAATGTGGAATCGGCAGCTACCAAATTTCCTTGGAGAAATCGAACACAAACGTAATAGGTACTATTTTACACTTTTAACTTGGTGATACTTCCCAAAAATCAGACCACTGCTTACGTGTATATACTTTAATAAAAAAGTAGAAAACAAGGAAACGAACAACACGAAACTATACTGCTATAATGGCCTCAGAAACTTTTAAGGGACGTCAGAGTCTGGAGCAACCTCTACTTTGAGCCTTTGGGTGATTCGGGGGAGAACCTGCACCTGAATGAGATGGCGGATGGGTTGATTACCAGAAATTTAACTTTTTGGGAACAGTGAAAGGAGCATTCACTAGCGGATATCAGCAAAACAAAAGAGCTGTTGGGTTATCTGCCTGATGTCAAGTTTAAAGAAGGTCTTGAGCGAGCTTAGTACTACTACCTGAGAGAGTTCAGCAGTAGTGTAAACACCGTTTAAAAGGAATGAACCACTTAAAAAATATCGAGAACATACCCAATAGATTTACCTGGACATAGAAAAACCCAGCATTACTCCATACCGATTCTCCCAAAACTCCCCGCCATCGGCTGCTATACTGGTATGAAAATAGATGTTTTGATCAGTGAAAAGAAGATAGCTGAGCTGCAGCAGGCCGGAAAACCTGTCTTGCCGTAACTCACCGCGTGGCGTTAACTCAAGGTCTTCAGGTATAGGATCGCCGGGTAAAATACTGCAGGTGCCGGTTATAATCTGGTCTCTGCAAACGCCGTAATTCCGGCTGTAGGTAAGCATTGTCTTATACGAGAACCGGTTTGAAAGGTCTCCTCTGACCCCAAGATGATGGGCTACCAATATATTATTATCTACCTCTCTCTCGGATGGATCAAAAGTAAAAAGAGGGTTCCCCATCAACCTGCCGTGGTAGCTCCAGCCATCGGTGTAAATTCCATTGTTATAGAAGTTGGCACGACCTTGTGCAAGATTTTTCCTTGATTCCTGCTGTATACTGTTAATATGTTCGTACACTACAGCCCGAACCGGGTGGTTCTCTTGATCCTGGATAACACCAAGTCCCCAGGTGCCGTCCCACGGGCTTTGCAGTGTAACGGAGAGTTCATCTTCCAGGAAAAGATGGCGATAACCCACAACTCGAAAATTAGAAGCCCGATAGGTGAAACCGGCTTCATACACACCGATTGAATTCCCCAGTCGATTCAGCGTTTCATTTACATCTGCCCTACTATCTTCGTCAGCAGATCGTGATAATACAACTCTCATATAATCGTCAAAACTGCTGGGCAACCGCCCAGCATCATCGTCTCTGCCGCCCCACATTACGCTGTGAAAAATACCGAATTGAATGGAGATACGATTGACATCGGCTCTTAGCTGAAGGGATTTATGGTGAAGATATGGAGATGATATGCGCCTTTTGCTGCCCAGGATGCCGTCGGAGTAGCGAAACCGGACCAACAGATGCCCGCCGGTGTTCGGCAGAGCAGCAAACCCATCGGTTTCGAGACTGATTCTCGAATACGGTGTTGCGTTGTGGCTTTCCACTAAAAACCCGGTGGTGATTCCTTCAAGTGCGGAATCAAAATCATTCATTCTGTAAAACCGCCCCACTCGCACATTTAATTTGCGATACGAAAATTCACCGTACAGCTGCTGGAAATGGATGGAGTTACGTTGATCCGATATGCGATTTACAAGATCAGACCCAATTCTGACATTTACGGCAGACGGCTGCGGCGTTAGAAGCACCGAAGAACTGAAACCACTTATAGAGTTGAAATTACTGCCGGGGCGCACCAATCCATGGCTGTTTGCATAAAACCAAAAGGGAACTACATTTGATCCACCGTTTACTTTCGAATAGATTTTATAGGAAAAATTGGTGGAATCATTGATATTTAGCTCATCATCTTTGGTTGAACTGTTTTTTGATGATGAGGTGTTTTGCGCAGAAACGCATGCAGCAAATGTAAGTATAACTGCTAAAGCCTTTGACAGTGAAAAAAGTAAAGTTGTGAATTGCATCAAAGTTTTAACATTCCTTCTTTATAGTTTACAGCCAATAATTACTACTCCTATTTTACCGAAGCAAGAATTTTAGATTAGAATTTGCTCACTTGAATGGGGTATACTATGCTTAGTATAAACCAATGATAGCAAATTCCTTCGCCAATCGTACTTCTACTATGAAAGTATCTGTAGTCATAGCATCTAAAAATAATGAAGAAAAGATAACTCAGGCGTTGGATTCTGTTTTAGAGCAAAGCCTGACCGCCTATGAAATTATCGTGGTGGATGACAGATCTGCCGATAGTAGTGCCGAAATAGCCGCTGGATTTGGTGAAGCGGTGACAGTTATTTCTGAAAAATTCGGCAGTAAGGCCAATGCAAAAAATTATGGTGCACACTATGCTTCGGGAGATGCAATCCTGCTTATGACGGCTGAAGATTTGCTTGGTCCAAATGCAATCAAGCATCTCTCCTCTGCATTAAAAGAAAACCTGGACGGGATCGTGGCCTGTCCGTGGTATTACCGGGAAAACGGAGACGAGAACTGGATTCGATATACAATACCACAGGATAATGGTAACGATCTGCTGAGCAAATGTATTGAAGGACGGTATCATGCATCCTGTTCGGTCTTGTGGTCAACATCTGCCTTTAAAAAAGTCGGAGGATTTGACGCTCTTGCGGGATCCTATGCAGATTGGGATATCATGATGAGGGCTGTACTGGAGGGCATATATTTTGACATGATTAATAACGGAGCCGTGTATGCTCATGATGGAAGAATGGGTGGATCAGCTGAGTATTCAGGAGCGGGCGGGCAAACAAGAAAAGAACGAAAAGCGAAACTTTACGTCTTACAGAAAATTACACACCGGCTGTATGAAAAAAATGAACTGAGCAGCTATCGAAAATCGTTTTCTATTGCACTGGACACCCACCGAAAGCTTTGTGCAGAACGATATCCGGATTTAGATGCGGTTTGTCTCGATTTGATGAAACGATATGGAGAGCCAATGCCCCAAAGGCTTCTTCAGGGTGTAAGAAAGAAGCTGCAAGATTTTGTTAAGAAGGTAACGACCAAAACGTCTAACCTGCAGGATGAGCATGGCAGTGTTGAAGCAAAAAAATATTTAAAGAGAAAGAAACATAGCTCCACAGGTACTAAGAGTGATGTCAAGTCCTCAGATCATGTGATACGCGTGACAGAAATTGAAGATATCCATGAGTATTCATCATCAAAAAAAGATATACCCAATCCGGGAAGCAGGGAAAAAGCAGGTCCAAAAAATCCGGACGTCAGTGTGATTCTCGCTGTATTAGACTCAGAAGATTCTATAGAAACAGCCGTTGAGAGTGTCCTGGCCCAGGATTTCGAGGATTTTGAGCTATTAATTGTGGCAAAAGATGCGGATAGCAAACCTGGTGCACCGTTGCAAAATACTGATGCAGGTCGGGTTCGCTATATACCTTTACACGACCCGGGTTTTACCTCTGCATATTTGAATGCAGGTATGAGGGAGGCGAAAGGAAAATATATCGCATTTATGAGTCCGAATGACGAATGGAATCCTGATAAACTTGCCAGGGAGGTGGAACTGTTTAACAACGTGACGGAAACAATCGGGATGGTATATTCCGGGATAATGGTAAAGAGCAGATCGGGGGATCGAAACGTTTTTCGGCATAAACTTAAAAAGAAGTCGTACCGCCGTCTCCTGGTACAAAATAAAATGCATGGTCCATCCGGGCTAACTATCCGGCGAAATGTACTGGCCACTGTCGGCTTTTTCGATGAAAAGCTACCGATGATGGAAACACATGATTATATACTTCGCACCTCCCGCTATCACAAGTTTGAGTACTCCGGGAAAATACTTCTCAGCCATCACAGTTCCTCCGGATTAGGGCGTAAACCATCACATATAGACTACATCATTGAGGGAAGGCGACTGTTCTTCGAAAAACACCACCTTGATATGAGAGAGGAAAAAGCAGCTCAAATATTTCTACTTCATTCATCCCGCCTGCAATTGAAAAAGAGAACAAAAGCCGGTCGGAAAGCGGCAAGACGACTTGCACTGCAAGCATTTAAAGAAGATCCACTGAATAGAAGTACCTATCGGTTGATTTACAACCGGTTCTATAATAAATCTGGAAAGAAAGGAAGCCGTAGAATTAGTTAAAAAGTGTTGAGTAGGTTAGAGATAAATGCAACCAAATGGTTTTTACAACCTGCCTTTTTTGAGGTCAGGTACTGTACCAAGATCAATGAAACCTGTATTCCTGAATTTGTACGTTTGAATACGGCATCCTTTTTCTATTGATTTGCAAAAAACATCACCCAAATATATTTTCTTGTGCTTAATGAATGTTTTTAGATCTGAGAGGCACTCTTGGATAGATTTTGTAAAAGAGGGTTTCCATACAGCTATAAGCCACGTCAGGGTGAGGCGGGTATCGTTCGGTTTAATTTCAATCTCTTTCAGCGAGCCGTCGTGATTGAGATTCACCATATCCATTTTGCCGGGGTTTGATGCTTTAAATAAGCCTAAAACGACGTCTGAATCAGAATTTGTAAGCTTGTCAAGTAATGGTTTATATGGATTTTCAGAATAAATCTGTATATCTGGAAATCCCAATAATACAATCTCATTCCTGATGAAGGGCAGCGACTTGCATATTGAGTAGATTGTACCTGAAGTAGGGGGAGTTACAATAAAAGAGAGGTTAAGGTTATAATCGGAGCCATCCTCCAGCAGTTGCGGGATATCCCACTTCTCTTTTCGTATAATCATAAAAGCAGTATCAACGCCAGCTAGACTTAGATGGGTAAGGAGAGATCCCGATGCAATTTGTATGTTTTCGGATTTATGATCTTTGCCTACATTAACCGACAGAGGAAAAATTTCTTTGCTGCAGGGGGTTTTTGGCAGCCGGCTGGCGTAACCCGCAGCAGGAATAACACCTGTAATACGTTGTTGAAGTGAGCTCAAATTAAAATAGGGTTAATTGAATACGTGCATTCGGCACCCATGGTATGGGTAAACATAGTACATATAAATATAGTACACATGGAATAATACTAAATATCGGCTGAAATAAGCCGAAAATAGCAGGAAAACAGAGAAATGAAAGATGTCATATTCGGAGCTTTTGTAAATTCTAATGCACTCATTAAGAAAAGGAATTTGCAAAGAGTTAAAGATCCTTTAAGTTTCGATTTGTATGATAATATTAAATCATATAGTGCGCATAAAAGAAAGAGACTGGCGATGTAACGATTAATTAGAACACAGAAATTCTTATCCAGTAACGATTGGTTACTATCAACTTAAAAATATATTTTCTATGAAAGCTGTTATATTGGCTGGGGGACACGGAACAAGGCTTAGTGAAGAGACGCAAGTTCGGCCAAAACCAATGGTGGAAATTGGTAATAAACCAATTTTGTGGCATATCATGAAAATTTATTCTCACTACGGGATTAACGATTTTATCATATGCTGTGGTTATAAAGGCGAGATCATTAAAGAGTATTTTGCGAATTATTACCTATATCAATCAGACGTTACATTTGATATGGAGAATAATAAAATGCAAGTGCATAACAATCAGGCTGAGCCATGGAGGGTAACACTGGTCAATACCGGGCTTGATACCATGACGGGGGGAAGAATAAAACGTGTGAAGCACCTGTTAGATAATGAAACATTTCTTCTTACGTATGGCGATGGTGTAAGCAACATAGATATTTCGAAGCTAATCAAATTTCACAAATCTCAAAAAGCATTGGCCACACTTACAGCCGTGCAGCCTCCGGGAAGGTTTGGAACATTTACGTTAACAGAGAAGCAAACAACTGTAAGAAATTTTAGAGAAAAGCCTAAAGATGACAGTGCGTGGGTCAATGGCGGATTTTTTGTGCTTGAACCGGAAGTTATTGATTATATCGATGGTGATGCTACAGTGTGGGAGAAGGAACCACTGACAACTCTCGCAGCAGAAGCACAGCTTGCCGCCTATAGGCACAGTGGCTTTTGGCAGCCTATGGATACATTACGTGACAAGATGTATCTCGAAAAATTGTGGCAAGGAGAGGCCCGCTGGAAAATATGGGAGTAGATAACGTATTCTGGAATGGCAGGCGGGTATTGATAACCGGCCATACAGGCTTTAAAGGGAGTTGGCTATCTTATTGGCTTAGTAAATTGGGCGCCAATGTTAGGGGGTATTCTCTTGAGCCTTCTTCTGCTCCTAACCTTTTTACTGTACTCGGCATTAGTGAATGTGCCGATTCAGTGATTGGAGATATCCGTAATTCTGAAGCGCTAAAGAGGTCTATTGTTGAATTCAAGCCGGAAATTGTCATTCACATGGCGGCTCAGGCCATTGTAATGGATTCGTACAAAGATCCAATCGAAACATTTCAGACAAACATAATAGGCACTGCAAATTTGCTGGAAGCAATAAGAGATTGTGGCAGTGTCAAAGCCGTTGTTTGTGTCACCAGTGATAAGTGCTATGAAAATCGTGAATGGGATTATAAATATCGTGAAATTGATTCTATGGGTGGCTGGGACCCTTATTCATCAAGTAAAGGCTGTGCTGAATTAGTCATCGCTTCTTACAGAAGATCTTTTTTTCGAGGTGTTGAAGGCTCGCATCATGCCGCAATAGCGTCGGCCAGGGCGGGCAATGTAATTGGTGGAGGCGATTGGAGCAATAACCGGTTAATTCCTGATATTATTCGGTCTTTTAAAAAGAAAACACCAGTCGTAATAAGAAATCCTGCGGCTATCCGACCCTGGCAGTACATACTGGATCTTTTACACGGATATATTTTGTTGGCCGAAAAATTGTATAACGAACCAGAAAATTATTCAGAGGCATGGAATTTTGGCCCTTCCGATGATGATGAAAAATCCGTTGAATATATTACAGAGAAAATGATTGACGCATGGGGCAAAGGTGCATCCTGGACATTGGATGAAGGAGCAAATCCACATGAAGCCAGCTATTTAAAGCTGGATAGTTCAAAAGCAAGGATGCATCTGAAGTGGGCATCGAAAATGAATCTTGATAACTCCTTAACGTCACTTACCAACTGGTATAAGAATTATTATCAGGGGGCTGATATGAAGAAGGTTTCGGGCTATCAACTTGATGAATTTCAAGAGAGGATTGAATAAATGTTAAATCAACATAAGGTATGAAATTTACAGATACACCGATTGAAGGTGCTGTGATTATTGAACTTGAGAAGCATGAAGATCACAGAGGGTATTTTGCCAGAGGATTCTGTAAACATGAGTTTAAAGCACAAGGGCTTGCGCATGATATCGTACAGTGTAATTTTTCTGAGAGCCGCAAAAAAGGGACCTTAAGAGGCATGCATTACCAGGTAAAACCTCATCAAGAAGTGAAAATGATTCGGTGTATCCGTGGGGCTATTTATGATGTGATTGTAGATTTACGAACAGATTCTCCTACCTACAAAAAATGGTTTGGCTTGAACCTGACCGATAAACATTACAAAATGTTATATGCTCCAAAAGGCGTTGCCCATGGATTTCAAACCATAGAGGATAAGTCGGTAATTTTTTACATGGTAACAGAATTCTATAATCAAGAAGCAGAAGGTGGTGTGAGATGGAATGACCCCGCTTTTAACATTGAGTGGCCACTTAAGGTAACCGAAATGTCTGAAAAAGACAGGTCTTTTCCTGACTTTAAAGATACTGAAAATGAAATCTGAAGAATGACAGTATGATCATTGTTGACAACGCTCTTAAAAAACGTGAAAAAGAGGGAAACCCTGTGAGAGTCGGAATGGTGGGGGCAGGATTTATGGGGCGCGGAGCCACACTTGCAATCGAACGGTCTGTTCCCGGTATGAAGGTAGCCGCTCTCTATAACCGGACAATAACCCGCGCTGAGAAGGGATTTGGCCAGGCAAATATTGAGAACTATATATTCACGAAAAAGCAGTCGAAGCTGGATAAAGAAATTCGATCCGGTGGGTATGTAATTACCGATGACCCGATGCTGCTTTGCCGATCGAATGAAATTGACGTCATTATTGAGGCTACAGGCGATGTGGAGTTTGGAGCCCATATTACGCTGGAGGCAATAAATCAGGGAAAACATACTGTTTTGATGAATGCAGAATTGGATGCCACCGTAGGTCCGCTGCTCAAAACAAAGGCTGACAAAAAAGGAGTTGTGCTGACGAATATGGACGGGGATCAACCCGGCGTATTGATGAACCTCTACCGTTTTGTTGACACCATTGGATATAAACCGGTTCTGGCCGGAAATATAAAAGGGCTGCAAGATCCGTATCGTACACCCGAAACCCAAAAGGAGTTTGCCAGAAAAAACAAACAAAAACCGCGAATGGTCACCTCGTTTGCCGACGGCACAAAAATATCCATGGAGATGGCCGTGGTTGCCAATGCCACCGGATTCCGTTGTAAAACCCGGGGGATGTACGGCCCGGAGTGCGATCATGTAAACGAAGCACTCGATCTTTTTTCAGAAGAAGAGATGATGGATGGAGGTATGGTTGATTATATACTCGGCGCTGAGCCCGGTCCCGGTGTTTTTATTATAGCTTACAACGATCACCCGGTTCAGCAACATTACGCCAAATACCTGAAAATGGGTGACGGTCCGTTCTACACTTTTTACGTTCCTTATCATCTACCCCACCTTGAAGTGCCATTGACAGCCGCCCGGGCCGTGCTTTTTGAGGACGTTACAATTGCTCCGGCAGGCCCTCCTGTTTGCGAAGTAATCACGCTTGCTAAAAAAGATCTCAAAGCCGGTGAAACCCTTGATGGAATCGGCGGATTTACCAGCTATGGCACCCTGGAAAA
>JAAAOB010000049.1 GCA_009909035.1 Bacteroidota bacterium | reverse complement strand
TTATGATGAAACGCTCTTTGTGCAGTTCTGCCCGATGGCAGACGGCGGAGGCGGGGCCACGTGGCTCAGCAGCCAGAGTGAAATCAACAACCCCTACTACGGAGATTTAATGCTGCGCTGCGGCAACACGCTCCGAACCCTCGAATAGGTTGGATAGTCATGACTGGCACAAGGGGCAAGCGAAGCGTCACTTGTGCCATCCCAACCCGGTATCAACCCGTCATCATTCAGGCCACTGAATCCGCCTCTGCAATCCCCACCACATAATTCTTTCCGTAGTAACTTGCGCATTTCGGACATGTGGTGTAGTAAAAGTAGATGCGGCCGGGCTTCTTCCCTGCCTCTTTCACCACCTTTTTCATCTCCTCGTACCAATGCCGGGCATTCTTGTACGGACCTTCAAATACCCGCGTGATGAAATTTCCCGTTAATCGCACGTGCTCAAGCCCCGGAACTTCTTTTTTCACGGCAAACAGATGTTCCGCCCTCCATGGTGAGATATCCGTGCTGAACACCGCCATCTGTTCCAGGTCCATGGCGCCTGCACCCTCAATCTCCTTAAATGTTTTGGGAAAGACGCGGCCCATATTGAGCGGAATGTGGAAGAGGCTTCTGGTTACTGCTTTTACAAAAAGCTTCTTCTCAAAATGGAGTTCTTTCTCTTCCCAACCCTCTTTTTTGAACCGGGGACAGCAGTCCGTCGGGTTGTCACTATCATCATAGACCGGCAGCATATTCACTTCCATTACAATCCCTCCGCTTTTTTTTGAATGTTACATCTGTGTATCAGAAATAGCTGATTCTGTAAATGTACATCTGATTTATAAATGGGACGTGAACTGTGCCACCATTTAATAACTTGAATAGCTGCCTGCCAATGGTTTAAGCCGCCGCCTCACTTCAGGAAAAGGAATGAAAAACCCGGTCAAAACATTTTCAAAATAGGACCAATTGCACAATCTCAATTAAGGTTGTGTTAATTAAAGAATCAGAACGCTAAATCGGGAAGTATGCATCATTTTGGAACATGGGGAGGAGGATGGATGATGATCTTTTGGATAGCACTCATTATTGCCGCCATTGCTCTTCTATTCCTGATTCTCTCCAAACAAAAACAACCCAAGAACGACAAAACACCGATAGAAATCCTAAAAGAGCGGTATGCCGAAGGCAAGATTGATGATGAAGAGTTTGAAAGAAGGAAAAAGAAGCTGAGTTCATGAACGCAGGCCGCCTTTTTGAAGAGCAAATTTTAAACGATAATATAGTCTGAGAACCAATATGAGTTACTACATTTCCAAGACCATTCAAGCATCTTTTGACGATGCCATTGAAAAAGTCACTGCCGACCTGAAAGAAGAAGGATTCGGTATCCTCACTGAAATTGACGTGAAGGAAACGCTCAAGAAGAAGCTGGACGTCGATTTTAAGAAGTATAAAATTCTGGGAGCCTGTAATCCCGGGTTTGCACACCAGGCACTGCAGCATGAAGACAAGATCGGAACCATGCTTCCCTGCAACGTGATTGTGGAAGAGCACGAGGACGGCAGCGTGGAGGTCTCCGCCGTGAACCCGATCGCATCCATGCAGGCCGTCTCCAATGAGAAGCTTTCCGACATCGCGGGTGAGGTCCGGGATCGCCTCGAGAAAGTGATTCAGGCGCTGTAGAGAGTAAATTGCCGTTAAATCCCTATTCTAAGCACAAGTGACGCTGCGCGATGCTTCGCTTAACATTTGCGCTAGATAAATTAATTTAGGTCAAGAGGCAGTATGTACTCTCACCAGTTGATCTTCACCCCTCCATTGATGACAAATCCGTCTACCGGTGCATAAATATCCCTGAAATCCGGATTGCTCAGGCTGCCGGTATAGATGGTGTCGAATGCCGTTTGACGTGTATCCAGAAAGTTTTCAAAGTTGAGGAAGACCGAAAAATGGCTATTCAGGCGTTTCTCGGTCATAAGTCCCGTAATCCAGTATGCATCTCCTTTGCTTCCGTCACCCAGTGTTTGAGGACTGAAATAGTAGGCTTCCAGCCCGATCCAAAAATTGCCGTGCTTTTCATACATCAGCACATTGTTGAGACGGTGCTTCGCAACCAGCGGGAAGTCCGTGACTTCTCCGTCTTGATGCCGCTCTACGTTGGCATGGGTGTACCCGACAAAGAGTTTCAGATGGCCGTAACTCCATTTCATATTCACCTCCACCCCTTCGGTATCTACAAAACCTCCGGGCTGGACAAAGGCAAATCCATCCCCGGAATTCGACAAAACCAGCGGATCATTGATTCGGGTGTAAAAGACCAGAATGTTGGTGGACAGGCTCAGCTCGTCGGTAATGAGAAGCCGGTAATTCATATCCAGGTTTCCGCCGGCCGATCGTTCAGCTTTTAGTTCATCCGGGTTAAGAGGCCGGATGTTCTGAAATTGCCGCCGCTCTGCGTCCTCGGAAAAAACGGTCGGGATTTTGTAGCCAAGCCCGCCGCCCAGCCGGAAGGTAAGTTCCGATGAAGGCTCGTACATCAGTGAGAGCCGGGGAAGGGGAAAGAGGCCATAGTCGGTTTGGTAATCCACCCTCAATCCGGTTTCCAGCGTCCATTTCTGGCTCAGGGGTGTGGTATTCTGCATAAATGCACCTGCGGTCGCGTTGGTGAAATCGAGCGGGTTCCCATTTGCACCTTGGGACTGGTCAAATTGATCGGTCCAGAGATTCAGGCCGCCTATCCACTCCGTTCGATCCCTGTTCAGGCTCAGGTTCGCTTCACTGAAGGTGGAAAATTGTGACCCCGCAAAGGTGTATTCCGGAATCTCGATGCTCCGGTCGTAGTAACTGCTGCTATTCTTAAGGGTCAGGACCATCTCATCACTGAACTGATGCTCCAGCTGCATCTGAGTAGAAACGCGGTCGGTTTGATTGCGCTCAAAATAGAGCCCGCTGCTCCGGTCTCCCTCAACATACTCTATTGCTCCGCCAAGGCGATCTTCCGTTACTACGTTTACACCAAGATTCAACGTTGTATTGTCGAGGTACACAAACAGTCTGGGGTTGAGTGTAAACCGGTCGAATTCGGGTATGGCTGTGAGCCCGTTATCTGCAGGATCGTAGGCAGTTCCTTTATTGTACGAGGTAAACACGGTCGTCCCGATGCGGCCGAATCTATTTGAGTAGAAGCTGCTGGCATCAAGCCCCAGTGCAGATGTTCCGTTGAACATGAAGCTCAGCTCAGGCTCCTCGCCCGGCGTTTTCGTAATCAGGTTTACCAGGCCCGCTATCGCTCCTCCTCCGTACAGGGTAGATGAAGCGCCCTTGATCACCTCCACCTGTTTCAGGTCGAGCGGGGCAATCTGCATCAGGCTGAGGCCGCCCGAAAAACCGGAATAGAGCGGCAGGCCGTCCCGGAGCAGCTGCGTGTACTTCCCGTCCAGCCCCTGGATACGAATACTGGAGTTGTAGCTGGTTGCCGATGTCTGCTGTGTCTGAATACCGGTGCTCTCATTCAGCAGCATGCGAATATCGCCGGGCTTCATGTTGCCCTTCTCCGCCAGCTCCTCACCGGCAATGAGCTCCACACGTGTCGGGCTGTCCTCAAACGTACGGCTGCTTCGGGTTGAATTCACCACTATCTCGCCCATCTCATCGTGGGCATGATGGAGTTCAAACGTCTGCCCCTGCTCTTCGGCCGAGAGCGGGAAGGTCAAGCGTAAGGATATGGACTCGTATCCCACATAGCTGATCGATAGCTGATGAGTGCCCGTGGGGATGTTGCGAATGGTTACGGTTCCTTCGCTGTCCGTACTTCCCCCGATGTTCAAATCAGGAAAATAGACCGTGACCCCGATCAGGGGGTCGTCATTCTCATGATCAATGATCCGGGCTGAAAACGTATGCTGGGCTACCAAAGAGGGTGCAACCCATAAAAAGAGATAGAGGATGAGTAGTCGTTGAAGCATTTTATAAGTGGTCGTAGATGATTTTCGAAATTTAAAAACCGGCAAACGTTTCGACTGACGATTTGTTACCAAAAAGCAGGAAAATAGATGAGCTGCCCCACCGGAACAAATTTATCTCAATTCACTGGCGCTGGATATTTCTCCCACGCGTTTTACTTCGAAGTGTATTAAACAAAGCATCCTCAGCACTGGCACAAGTGTGAAGTGAAGCGTTACTTGTGCCCTCAAGCCATTGCCCAACACTGGCGCAAATGTTAAGCGAAGCGTCACTTGCGCCTTCAAGCACGATAAGATCAGCAAATGTGATGCAAAATCATCCTGAATCCATTTCAGGATCTCCATGCTTTGATGCTTTAGGAGGATTCCGGGCCAAGCCCCGAATGACATCCCCGTGAAAATGTTCAGCAATGCATTTAAGATTTACGCCTTCTCTCTTTCCAGCAGGACAATCAGGTATTTGCTTTTTCCGAAAGCCGAAGCGTTATCCGGCGTCATCGAGTGTACCTGCCACCCCTCTTCCGCATACCTGTTCAATTCTTTTCCCAAGGCACCCGTGTCGTAGGTTCCGGTAAAAAACCTGCATTTCAGCTTTACAAATCTGTACTCTTTCATGTTACCTAAGATGGTTTAGGGCTGACATTTGCTTTATCCAGTCTGGCGGCCGGCCGCCGTGTAAGGCCGTAAGCGGTATAGTAATTTAACAGTCGAGACTATAAGGTCAAGGAGAAGGTAAATAACCGGCTGATAGTCAAAAATCATTCAAGTTGCAGATTCGTAAATGCGTACAAGTGTTGACACAATTCATTTGGGTTGGCAAAGGTATGGCAATTCTGAAGCGAGACAGGATGTGAGAATAGGTTCAACTGATGCTACGCCGAATGTTTGCGCCGGGGAAGTGGCATTGAATTCGACCAGCCAATTTATGGCCCGGTTCCCCGTTTTCTCTTTTCAGCTATCGCAGCCCCAAATCATTTGCTTTTGATACCAGGGTGTTGCAAAGTTCAATTCACAAATGCTATTGATACTTAACGGCAATTAAAGCGCAGATGAACTCCCAAAATCCAATCGGCTACGCAATGCTTCCTCCCCTGCAGGCTATAAGCAGGTCTGGGATCGCTGTGTTAATATGGCTGACCCTCCTGGTTCAGTGCACCTTTTTACCGGTCAGCCTTTTTGGGAAACAAACGAATGAAAATGACTCTTCTCTGAGATTTCTCGAATGGATGGTCCATGACCCGTTAAGGCTCGCCGGCAATCTTAATGAGAATCATCTTTTTGCCGCTGTAACCACCGGGATCGGTTTGACCGCCTTTGCGATTCACGATCGTGCATCCACTCAGTACTTTCAGGACCATTTCAGCCATTCGCGCTTTCTCAGATTGACGAATGAACTGGGTAGCCGAAACGTGGCGCCATCTCTCTCTGCCGCCATTTTTGGCGCATCCCTTTTCACAGAGAACAGGCAGTTTCAGGATGCCGCCTTTACATCTTTACAGGCCGTACTGAATACCTATCTGACCGTGGGAGCCGCAAAGTACCTGTTTGCACGTAAACGTCCCGGTCAGCATCAAAGCCCGTACCGCTTCAATCTGCTGGAGATAGGCGCCACGTCGTTTCCCTCCGGAACAACGGCCTCTGCTTTTGCCCTGATAACACCCTGGGTCGTCTATTATCCGAATATTCTAACTTACAGGCTGATGGCACTGCCTGTAGGGACCGGAATCGCCCGAACTGCCAGAGGGTATCACTGGACCACCGATGCCCTGGCGGGTGCACTTATCGGAGCGTACTGGGGATACACGCTATCAAAAATGCACCTGAATATTCCCGGCAAAAGGAACCTCACTATCCACCCGTTGATAAATGATGAGAAAAAGGGCTTCTTTGTGTCCGTTTCATTCTGAGTGCCCTTTCGTTAAATGGCACTGCAAGTGACTTAGACTGAGTTGGCGCCAGCAGAGTCTCTTTTGAAGCCATTCCGGACTTGATCCGGAATCCCCACGCTGCGCCAACGTCTATCGATAGCAAGTTTGAATCAATATGTAGCAGTAGGCTTAGATGACGCTTCGCTTAACAGTTGCACCAGGTTAAGGTTGCGGTAGTACTTTTGCATTTATCACGGCTATGCCTTGGAAGGTGTGTATTTTATTGCTTTAAAAAGAACAATCAGAAAATAGGTCATATATAAGCTTAAATGAATCGTCCCGGCCTTTATTAGTTTCGGCAAAGTACTGGCCATTATCTCATCTGAAAAATCACTGATACCTATTATTACGAAAAAGTTTAGGATTAACCCTATCAAGAGAAAAACTCCAAGAGTAAAGCAAATCCACATATGTGTTCTTAAATTTTTCATATTGATATTCGATTAAGAAGTCATAACAAATGATTATAGAACAAAACCTCTGTGTTTTCACCTGTCGCAGAATATCCAATTCATCTTTTTTCAGCAAGAAAACATAACAATGTTGGAAAACGGTTTTTCTTTCATCGACGGCTTAGAAGGAGTGAGGTTATTCTATTGGCAGGGTTTTTTGCATAAGTGACGCTGTGCTAGGTGACCTTCCAAGCTTTATGCTATGCCAGGTAGTTAGATGCCCAATAACGACCCTCCGTATATGCGGTGCAGGTTCTTCTCTTTGACTGATTTTTCTTCATTATTTATTGATCGGAAACTTGCCGGTTAACCCTGCTTACGTCCGATTTTAAACGCTTTTTAGTTGCTAAAAAAAAGACCAAAGTTTATGATTCCAAACACTAAACTTGCGGAACCAATGGATGAATAAACCACAGCTTTGAGATAATTTGGGCTGTTTCTATCATACCCCTTTTTATATAGAATATGGTATTGTAATAGCAAAATTACAGAGATGAAAATAGATAAAATTCCCAAAATT
>JAAAOB010000014.1 GCA_009909035.1 Bacteroidota bacterium | reverse complement strand
GACAACATCGTGGGGCTTGATGCTGCAATCTTTATGCACCCAAAAACGTGGGAAGCAAGCGGACACGTGGAGGGATTCAACGACCCGATGATCGACGACAAGCAGTCGAAAAAACGGTACCGAGCCGATATGATTATCGAAGAGCATATCCTCAAACTTCGGAATAAAGGAAAAGAGGAAAAAGCGGATGAGCTGCAACAGCTGCTCGACACCACCGGTACGCGAAAAGGACTTTGTGAAGATCTCCACGATATCATCATGCAAGAGGAAATCCGGGCACCGGAGTCCGGTGCCTTCGACTGGACCGATGTTCGCCAGTTCAACCTGATGTTTAAGACCCACTACGGTGCCACGTCATCCGGTGATGATGATGCAATATACCTTCGGCCGGAAACTGCACAGGGTATTTTTGTGAATTACAAGAATGTGATGGACACAGCGCGACAGCAAGTTCCATTCGGCATTGCCCAGATCGGGAAAGCCTTTCGAAACGAGGTTGTAGCCCGCCAGTTTGTATTTCGTATGCGTGAATTTGAGCAGATGGAGATGCAGTACTTTGTCACCCCCGACGATGACGAACAAAACTACACCAGCTGGCGGGAAAAGCGGCTGCAGTGGCATAAAGAGATCGGCATTCGCGATGAAAATCTCAGAGTTGCGGATCACCCTGAAGATAAGCTGGCCCACTACGCGCGTGCAGCAGCCGATATCCAGTATCATTACCCGATCGGCTGGCAGGAGGTGGAGGGCATTCACAACCGGACCGATTTCGACCTCTCGCGGCACCAGGAGTACTCCGGAAAAAAAATGGAGTATTTCGACCAGAAAGAGCAGAGGCGCTATATCCCGTACGTCATTGAAACCTCCGTGGGGCTCGACCGAACCTTTCTTATGGTGCTTTGCGACGCCTATCGCGAGGAAGAGGTGGATGGCGACACCCGCGTTGTCCTAAAAATGCATCCCAGGCTGGCCCCGACCACAGTGGGTATTTTCCCGCTGGTTAAAAAGCCGGAACTCCAGGAAGTTGCACACAACATTGAGCAGGATCTAAATGACCATTTTATGGTTCGCTATGATGAATCGGGATCCATCGGGAAGCGATATCGCCGGCAGGATGAGGCCGGAACGCCGTTCTGTATCACCGTTGATTTTGATGGGCTTGATGATGATACGGTTACCATCCGCTATCGCGACGACATGAAGCAGGAGCGCATCAATATACACCGGCTCGAGTCTGTCATCCGGGAGCGTATGAACAGCTGGAAAGCGGAATAAACGAGACGAGAGCGGAACAGGCAGCCACCCTGATGCTGATACACACCTTGCGAGCGTTCGATTTGCTGCCAACAGAGTAATTTGGCAGAGACATTGTACCATCTACCATCGTGCGATACTATCGAATATAGATCATCTGCATCATGCGCCTGAACTCGCCGGTAACAAGTTCATAGACGTAGACACCGCTCGACAGATCTCCCGGGCGGAATGGCACACTCTGTTCCCCCTCACCCAATGTACCGCGAAATATTGTTCGCACGTTTTCGCCCGTCACCGTGTAGAGATGCAGCTCAACCTCCCGCTCTTCATCCAGTGTGAACGGTATCGTTGTTGATTCACGAAACGGGTTCGGGTAGTTTTGTCCCACATCAAACGGTGCAGCTTCAGCCACAGGGTCGCCGACTTTAATGCTGCTCCGGATATCCGGTAGCCGGGTGTAGAGATTTTCGCCCGGGCATGCCGTTGCCGAAACATCTCTGTGGCCAAAAATCCTTGGCAGCACCCGCGATCCATCCGGGTTTACAGATAGTACGGCGTGGCCCAGCGGATCGATCCCCCGCTGTTCAAACCGCCACGATATCATTTTCACCAGGGCGTCCAGTGCAAGGGCAGCGGGATTTCCCACCTGCGGCGAGGCGCCCGGCTCAAACTGCCCCAGGAGTGCAATTCCAACGCTTCGGCTGTTGGCCCTGCCCGCATGGGCACCGCGGACATCCGTTGTGCTGAGCCATGGATTGTACCTCCCCTGGTAGATTGTCCCCTCGTGATCAATCAGAAAATTGTATCCAATATCCAGCCATCCGTTATCGTTTACGTGCCAGTCCCAGATCTGGCGGATCACCTGTGCCGGGTCCGGCGGTTCATTTACCGTCACCGTATGGTGAACAGCCGCGTGCGTGATAGAAATCCGCCGGGGCGTGTACCCTGGCTCCAGTTCATCATCCGGCAGGCTTCCCCACCAGCCGGCACGCCCTGTAATCTCGGGTTGATCGGTCTCATCCGGATTCCTTATCCGCGGGGTACGTTCATCTGCCCCCTGCGGAGATCGCGCATCTGCAGCTGATATGCGCAGCTCGGTGAGCGCACGTTGTTGAGGTGTGCGGATCACAACTTCAAACTCATTGTCGGCCCGTGCATCAGGAGTGGCATACAGCATCGACCAGTAGAGCCCGGAGGGTGAATCATCGGGATGGAGATAGCCTTGGGTCTTTACCCAGGGACGCCACTCCTCTCCCTCTTTTCGCGTTCGGATGTTAACGATGAACTCCTCCGGAGCCGTTTCCTCACCACGGGTAGCCCATCCAATGGCCAGCCCTGTAAACGGCCGGTCTGTCCGCTCCGTAATTCTGTATATCGCCTCCCCGTCTGCCGAAACCATTTTTTCAGGATTGGGCAGGGCGTCCATCTCCCACCGGAAGCCTGTGCCGGGCAGACGGGTCTCTGCATCAAAACCGGAGACAGCTGACGCCCCGGGTAGTTCCACTACCTGCTGAGCCTGCATTTTCCCCGCCAGTGTGCCGAATAGCAGCAGAATTAGAATCGAAGACCGGTACAGCATGTTGTCCATAAAAAACCGTTTTAAATATATTGTAATCTCCGTGGCTCCATCTACTTATTGCCCTGAAATCTACCAATAAAATGTTCGCCATTAAACCCAAGGATCGATTTGATCGGCAAGGCCCTAAGGCTTCTGTTCCTCTCTCCTCTTATCCATTTTTTTCCTATGTTATACTGAATTTTAAATCAAACCCCGGTCTCGATGTTCCGACACCCAAAAGTCTACTTATTCACGATATTGATCGTCCTGATTTCGACCGCTTCCCCGGCACAGGAGCGCTACTATCCGCCCGCCAACGCCGACTGGGAGCAGCGAACTCCGGGCGAACTCGGGCTTGATGCTTCCATTCTTCAGCAGGCAGTAGACATTGCGATGGAACATGAGAATAGCGTGGAACGGGATCTTCGTATCGCCATCCTGAAGGCCTTTAGCCGAGAACCGTATCACGAGATAAGCGGACCGGTGAAAGAGCGTGGCGGGCCGGCGGGAATCATTCTTAAGGATGGCTATGTGGCGGCAAGCTGGGGTGATATTGAACGTGTGGATATGACCTTCAGCGTAACAAAAAGCTATCTTTCCACGGTGGCAGGAGTGGCTGTTAACCAGGGACTGATCCGTTCGGTGGATGATAGCGTCAAGACTTACGTATGGGACCGAACATTCGATGGCGACCACAATTCAGCCATCACCTGGAAGCACCTGCTTAACCAGTCATCCGATTGGCGAGGCACTCTTTTTGGAATTGAAGATTGGGGCGATCGCCCGCCCCGTGGAGGAGATATTGACTCCTGGCGCGGACGAGAGCTGCGGAAACCCGGCACCCATTTTAAATATAATGATGTACGTGTGAATCTGCTGGCATACTCCCTGCTGCATGTATGGCGTGAACCACTTCCGGTTATCCTGCGGGAAAAGATTATGGACCCGATCGGAGCCTCCCGCAGCTGGCGATGGTACGGTTATGATCAATCATGGACGGAAATTGACGGAAAACGGGTGCAGAGCGTTAGCGGCGGCGGGCACAACGGCGGCGGCATGTTCATCAATACGCTGGACCAGGCCCGGTTCGGCCTGCTCTTTGCCAGGAACGGGCAATGGAACGGTGAACAGCTCCTTTCTGAGCAATGGATCGATGCCGCCCGGGCACCATCGGCTCCCAACCCTGACTACGGCTACATGTGGTGGACACTAAAAGGGGATGCCGACTGGGGAAACGTACCGGATCACATCTACTACGCTGCCGGGTTCGGGGGCAATTACATTGTGGTTGATGATAAGAATGATCTTGTCATTGTCACCCGCTGGATCGACAGCTCTATGCTGGGCGAATTTGTTGAGATGGTGTACAGCGCATTGGAGCCTGAATAAGGAAGTTTACGATTGAGAGCGGAAAGCAACGTACATCTGTTGATGGATCCAGCCGGAATCGCTCACCAGAGGGTTCAAACCGCCGAAGCCTCCCTGCAGTGACGCGGAGTTTACATGCTGAATCCTTATCTTGAATGTTAGATTGCACCCGTAACCAGATGTGGATACCTCATATCCTATTTTTAAATTTTCTCCTTCCAAAATGAATCGACCCGACTTCTCTACAATCGATTATTCGCCTGATGAAGCAACCCAAAAGGAACACTCCTCTCGTCCAGCCGATAAAAAACGGCAGGAAAAGAAATCCTGGCAAACACCGGAATCGATTTCGGTAAAAAAGCGCTTCGAACCGGCGGATATCGAAGACCTGTACCATCTCGATTTTGCAGCGGGGATTCCGCCGTATCTTCGCGGCCCCTACGCCTCGATGTATGCGGTGCGGCCGTGGACCATTCGTCAGTATGCCGGCTTTTCAACGGCGGAGGAGTCGAACGCGTTTTACCGCCGAAATCTGGCGGCCGGTCAGAAAGGGTTGTCCGTAGCGTTTGATTTAGCCACCCACCGCGGGTACGATTCCGATCATCCGCGCGTAACCGGCGATGTGGGAAAGGCAGGTGTGGCAATCGACTCTATCCTGGATATGAAGGTACTGTTCGACCAGATTCCGCTGGATGAGATGTCCGTCTCCATGACCATGAACGGGGCTGTGATTCCGGTGATGGCGTTCTACATCGTGGCGGCCGAACAGCAGGGGGTTCCGCCGGAAAAGCTGACGGGGACAATACAGAACGACATCCTGAAAGAGTTTATGGTGCGCAACACCTACATCTACCCGCCGGAGCCGTCGATGAAAATCATCGGGGATATTTTTGAGTACACCTCCGAAAAGATGCCAAAGTTCAACTCCATCAGCGTGAGCGGCTACCATATGCACGAGGCGGGTGCCACGGCCGATATCGAACTGGCCTACACCCTGGCCGATGCCGTGGAATATGTGCGTACCGGTTTGGATGCCGGACTGGATGTCGATGCCTTCGCTCCGCGTATCTCGTTTTTCTGGGGCATTGGAATGAATCATTTCATGGAGATCGCCAAGATGCGCGCCGGGCGGATGCTCTGGGCCAAGCTGATGAAGCAGTTCAACCCAAAGAATCCGAAATCTTTATCACTCAGAACCCACAGCCAGACATCTGGCTACAGCCTTACCGAGCAGGATCCCTTTAACAACGTAGCGCGCACCACGATTGAGGCGCTTGCAGCTGCGCTGGGGCACACGCAGTCGCTCCACACCAACGCACTTGATGAGGCGATCGCCCTGCCCACCGATTTTTCCGCACGGATTGCCCGTAACACGCAAATCTACCTTCAGGAAGAGACCGGCATCACCAAGGCGGTTGACCCCTGGGCGGGTTCATATTACGTAGAGTACCTGACCGATCAGATTGCACGAAAAGCGTGGGAGCGAATCGAAGAGGTGGAGGAGCTCGGAGGCATGGCCAAAGCGATCGAAAGCGGCGTTCCAAAAATGCGGATCGAGGAAGCTGCTGCACGAAAACAGGCGCGCATAGACAATAAAAAAGAGGTGATTGTGGGCGTGAACAAATACCGGTTGGAAAAAGAGGATCCAATCGATATTCTTGAAGTAGACAACGAACGGGTCCGGCAATCGCAGCTCGAACGTCTCGAAAAGCTGAAATCGGAGCGGGATGATGCAGCTGTGAAAAAATCGCTTAAAGCGATCACCCGGGCAGCCGAAACCGGCGATGGCAACCTGCTGGATCTTGCCGTAGACGCCGCCCGCAACCGCGCCACGCTCGGGGAAATTTCCGATGCCATGGAAGAGGTGTTCGGGCGCTACCAGGCAACCATTCAATCGATATCCGGAGTGTATTCATCCGAAATTAACGACAACGAATCTTTTCAACAAGCACGGCAGATGGCCGACCGGTTCGAGGAACAGGAAGGCCGGCGGCCCCGCATTATGGTAGCCAAAATGGGCCAGGACGGCCACGACCGCGGCGCCAAGGTGATCTCGACCAGCTTTGCCGATCTCGGCTTTGATGTGGATATCGGCCCGCTCTTTCAAACACCGGAGGAAGCCGCCAGGCAGGCGGTGGAAAACGACGTCCATATTCTCGGTGTATCCAGCCTTGCCGCAGGGCATAAGTCGCTGGTGCCACAAGTCCTTGATGAACTCAAAACTCTTGGGCGCGAAGATATCATGGTGATCGTAGGCGGCGTCATCCCCAACCAGGATTACCAGTTTCTCTACGATAAAGGTGTCGCCGCCGTTTTTGGCCCCGGTACAGTAATCTCCGATGCAGCGCAAAAGATTTTGAGGATTTTGCTTGATGGAGGGCAAAATAGTAGCGAAGGAGACAGTCTCCCCTCGAGGGGAGATGAGTAACCTCCGCTCGGTCGGAGCTTACTCTGAGGGGTATCCTCGTAGCCTGATTTACGATTTTAAAATTAATTTGAGGTCCTTTTTCAAACCTACAGAACACCCCTCGCATTCTGTTCTGGACAAACAGAATGAGCTCCCCTCAAGGGGAGATCTTTCGGGCACCGATAACATTTACAATACGATCCCCTATTGAGAAATAATCCCCTCCCCGAAAATATCGGGACCACGTGTGGCTCGAGAGGGGACAGACTGATCTCGTTCAGAGATCAGTCAGGGGTGTGTTCGCGACGTGCAAGCGTTGATACTAATTTTCAATTCACACCCAACCCATACTCCTCGCATGCTCCAGCGCTTGATGGGAATCTTGCATGAGCAGAAACGGGATCTCCAGGTCTTTCGTCAGTTCGTCTAACTCCCGCTTCCTGGCATCGGAGTGTACCTGGCGAATATAAATTGCCAGAACCCGGCCGGGATATTTCCTGTGAATATCCAGGTATATTTCCGGATCCTCCTCGCCACTGTCGCCAATCAAAATAAATGGAAGCCTGTCGTACAGATCCAGAATAAACTCAATATTTCTTGTTTTAAAGTGTTCTGAGCTCTCCCTGATCCAGTGTCCCTCACCAATTCCCAAATCCCGAAGTACGAAGGGCGCCCTGGGAATTTGGTTAATCCGGCAAAATGCAATCAGCATTTCATATAGATTGTATGAGCTGCCCGATACAAAAAACAACGGGTTTTTATTGTCACCGCACAGCGCACGGTAGAGTTCCGGAACCCCGTCAAAGACCACACGGTTTTCTGAATCATAGATCACGGTATTCACGATCATCTGGATTTTCCGGATGATGTCGGTGTGAATAATGGTGTCATCAACATCGGAAATAATGCCCATGCGATTGGCCTGGTTGGATATCAAAACCTGTCCAACTGCTTCCGGTTCATAGCTGAGCCCTAACGGCATCCGGATTATTTCCAAATCCACATGATGCCATCCATTCTGCAGCCCCAACCCGTCCGGATGTTTAAAGTGCAGGTTAAAATATCCTTCATTATCGGTGACGGACGTTGCCTCTACTCCGTTCAATTTCCCCTTTACAGCCGCACCCGGAATCTCGTTACTTGTGTATCGCTTCCAGCTTTTTTTGATGTTGTAGTAGAGCGTATTCGGAACCACAGTATCACCGTGAATGATCTCCTCTTTCTCCAGAACCCGCCCCTTCAAAAAAGCCTCCGTCTCATTTCCAAACCCGTGATAGGGAAAAGCGATGACATCATTGAACAGCTTCAGTCTCTTTTTGATGCGGTATTTAGCCATCGTGAACGTTAACCCCACCCGTTTGATAAACCCCTTTAGCATGTTTCCTTCATTGAATAGCTATTACAGGTACTGTTCTTGCGACTTTAAAAACGCAGGGTATCCGCGAGAGTTGAAATCTTTTATTCGGGAGAGGTCCGGTTCCAGGATTTTTATCGCCTGCAAAAGGTTCTCCCGCTGCTGCCCGGTTGCGCTAAACGACTCAAACCCTGCTGTATAAAAGGGCTGTTCCATTCTGCCCAAATAAATGTTGGTGAATTCCACTCCAACTCCCTCATCTACCATGCCATCATCTGCCGGCACGACTTCCGATTGGCTCACTATTTCGTACGTCTTTTTAACGCGTTTCTTTTTTACCGGTATCCACTCCGTCAGCAGTTCATCGGCGATTGTGTTGAGTATATGTTTGGTTTCGGGCACACTCCATTTTATCCAGTGCGTCAACGTGCCATATACAAGCGCTTCATCTTCAGCGCATTTAACCTTCAGCTCATGATTCCCCTCCCGTACTTTAATGCCTGTGGTTTCGGTGCCGGATTTCAGGTAGTAATCGGTCCTTTCACCTTCATATATTTCCTCTCCTGTTCCCGGAAGCGCGTTAAAAAAATCCCGGAGCATCGTATCCTCCTGCGCAAACCATCGGATTTCTGAACTTTTTAAAATCATCGCTCTTATTTTTTATAGGATTCAGGTATTACAATATCAAAATACCCGATTATTATTACCATGGAAAAATAGAATATTTATCCTGGCAATCTTATAGGATTGGCAAGTCTAAAAATCTCTCATTCCGACGGAAGACGTAACGTTGAAAGAAAAAACTTAACCGCTGAACGCTTGTTGTGACTTAACGATCAGAAATGAAAAAGAGAATGTACGTCGTTGCAGTAAGATATCTATAAACATACAGTTGATTTCCATTGTCACAAAGTTCATCTTTCTATTGTTATGAAAGTAAGCATTTGTGCCCACCGGGAAGTAGTTTTTAACGATCTCCGATTCGAGCCAGATGAATTTTGGAGTTCCCTATGGTATCCATCACGTTCATCCAGCATGAACACACCCCTCGATCGCTTCGCCGCGCTATGCGCACTCAGCTTCACTTTTCCCCTCTCGAGAGGGGATAGAATGATCTCGTCCAGAGATCATTCAGGGGTGTGTTCGCGTTTATTAAAACCGGATACAGTCAAAGTACCATTACTTACCCATGACCAAACCAAATAACAAATCACTCTCCATCAATAAAGGATCTGATCCTGCGGATTCGGTAAATCCAAATTTCCGGCGGACATCTGTACGGGCGAAATCGAAGGCAGAATTTGTTGAGGGAATCAAAAAGGGAAACCGGACGATACTCTCGCAGGTGATCACGCTTATTGAGAGCTCAAAACAGGAGCGACGGGCGCTGGGGCAGCAGATTTTGGAGGAGGTAATGCCGCTGACGGGCAACTCCGTGCGAATCGGAATCACAGGAGTGCCGGGTGTGGGCAAAAGCACATTTATTGAGGCGATCGGAAACCGATTCCTGCAGGAGGGCGAAAAGCTTGCCGTGCTCGCCATTGACCCTACAAGCTCGCGAACCAAAGGCAGTATCCTGGGTGATAAAACCCGCATGGCCACACTCTCCAATCACCAGAACGCCTACATCCGACCATCCCCTACATCCGGTACGCTGGGCGGCGTGGCCCGCACCTCACGCGAAACGATGCTGCTCTGCGAGGCCGCCGGTTTCACCACTATTTTCATTGAGACCGTGGGCGTGGGTCAGTCCGAAACCACCGTACACAACATGGTGGATATGTTTCTGCTGCTGATGCTAGCCGGGGCGGGGGATGAGCTGCAGGGTATTAAGCGCGGGATCATGGAGATGGCCGATCTGATTGCCATCAACAAGGCGGAAAAGGAGAACCTGCCGGCAGCCAAACGTGCAAAAAAGGAGTATGAAAACGCCCTCTCGCTCTATCCTCCGGCACCCTCAAAATGGAAAACGCCGGTAGTGACCTGCTCTGCACTAAATGAGGATGGGCTGGATGATGTGAAAGCAAACATTGAAGACTACCTGGAGCACATCAAAGCGAACAGCTATTTTAAAAAGCAGCGAAGCGAGCAGTCTGCCTGGTGGATGCACGAAACCATCCGGGAAAAACTAACGTCTGAGTTTTATGGAAATCCCGACATCGAAGAGAAACTATCGAAAATCGAGAAACAGGTGAATAAGGGAGAAATCAGCTCATTTGCGGCAGCGGAGAGGTTAATTGAGGTTTATAAATCTATATCCTGACTCAATCAAAACTTACCGCAAAACGTTTTTCCATCGTCTTTGAGTCCCTTTTTTCTTCCAGATTTGTATAGAATTCCCGCCTCCTACCGTTCCAATTCTGTCATCATCGATATGAATAATTGAATTCTCAAATCTTGCAAAAGCCCGGCTTCCGTTATCGTCTGAAATGATATCACCAATAGCAGAGGTATCAAGGTCATAGGTGAACACACTATTTCTGCCTGCTAAAACCATTACAGGATCTTCAGGGTGAAAATCAGCTCTGCGGCCGCCTTCCACCCAATCCGTTACTTCCCAACTTTCTGTGGAAAGAATACTGGTTGACTGAAAGCCCGAAGTAAACGTAAAATAATTTCCGCCACCACTAAATTGAAGATCTGTCGTATTTGCCGAACCTGAGGGTACATATTCCAGGATTGTTCCATTTTGTGAATCCATCATATAGTTCGATCCGTTGTTGCCTCCTATCAAGCTTCCGTCCGGTGAGATAGCGATATTTTTATAAAGGTAAAACGTGGGAGTGTTGTAATCTGCGAATATAAAATCTATATCGTAGCTGTTTAAATCCCATCTTTTTACAAACCCTTGTCCTCCAGTGCCGATTAAAAATAATTCGTCTGGACTTATATCAATGTGAAATACATTTGCTAAATTTACGCGCGCATTGTCAATGATTTTTTCAATATTATTGCCGGATGGAAAGTCTGCCTTATAAATCGCTTCATCCGTTGGTACGGCAAAATATATTGAGGAATCATCCGGACTTATCTTTATATCCGAGATCTGCTGTGACGGAATGGTGATCTCGCTAACAGGTTGTTCTGATTCAATATCCGTTACCAATATCGAATTCCCAAGCTCTTCACGAAAAGATACGGCTGCCAAATATCTTTTATCCGAACTTACTTCCATCGATGTCACGTAGTTCATCCCGGTAGTAAACGAATAGTCCATCTCGTAATCATGAGAATAGGTGAATGATGCGGGTTCACTGGGATAAGATGTGACCGTCCTAACCCTGTATATTGGATCTTCTTCTTCGTTTACATTCGTAACTGTATACTGCCGCGGAGCATCTGTCTTAACCCGGGCAATTTCCACAAATCGGTCAGGGTTGTAGACATGCGATTTTTCGATGATATATTCTTTGATTAACTCTTTATCATTACCAAATGGTGCCCAATATATTGTGAGTGAATTCGGATCATTTTGTTTGATGTTTGAAATGGCAATGACCGGCTGATCGATTTCAACCTGATCGGAATCGTCAACCTGCAGGCTTGAACCGGTGTCCGTCAAAAACCTGATACCGTACCTTCGAAATCTATTGGCGTAGCTGTCCCGGGAATCATCTACAATTAAAGAGTCGACAAATGATGTGGTTCCCGGCGGCAAATTGAATATGATATCCCCTTCCGTATTCGTTCGGGTTACTTCAACCTCAGTTGCAAAGAATGCATTATTCTCCCATGAAATCTGCCAGTCCTGCTCATTCAGAATCTCAATTTCAAGGTTTTCGGGCTGAAAATTGGAAACAGCACTAAAAGAGATGCTTGCATCGGCTACTTCTTCCTGCGGCGTGCCGCTGTGTTCTATGATTCCGGTAATTATATATTTCCGTGTTTCAAAATCGATATCCAAAAGCGGATCCACATACCGGTTGTCAATTCCATCAGCCTGTATTTTCACAGACTTCTCCTGCTCTTCAGTGATCACGTTCTCCGATGAAATAACAAAATGGGTAAATAATGGTACATCGGTTTTCCACGAAAGTTCGAGCCGGTTATCCTGGTCCAGGAACCTGTAATTTGTGTCCGAAATCTCTCCAAATTCAAGTTTCGCCTGCGAACTGCCATAGAGTTTATGTACCCCTTCGTCCATCTCCAGGTAGGATGAGATTCTGTAGTAGGTGTCTTTCCTGACGTCTCTTGTTGTATCAATATACTGCCGTACATCCGGTTCCAGCTCTGCAATCTTCTCGAAATTCAGGGAATCGCCCAGCGATTTTTCAAGTACGTTTTTGGCTACAGTTTCATCTAATTTACCCCATTTAACCGTAATCGCACCCGACGTGTCCGCATAAACTGTCAATCCTGCCACCGAGCCGCCTTTAAATGCTGGTGAGAGAGGATCATTCCTGTTCAATCGCTCAAAACTGTCCGAAGGTGTATCGCAGCCTGCTATCAGAACTGATATTAAAATGAATAAAATTAGATAGGGTGTTCTCATCACTGCTTTTTAAAATGAAGATTTTATTCCAATCACAGGCTGTTTGAAAGCGGGGTCAAAATCGAGATATGGGTTGATCGTTCTGCTCTCATCCCTGTACCCTATCGGCGGGGCGATAAATCCATCCACAATATTTGCCAGGTAGACCAGGGCTGTTCCATACAGAACCCGGTTTCTGTATTGTGACAGACTCACTGATTTTTCATGAGCCTTTTCCGCCTCGTTCCCCAGGCGAAACGCCTCTTCAGGATTGTTGGCTGAAATGTAAAGCGAGTTCAGCCGGTTAAATTCACTGACCTCATCCTGGTACCGCGATTCATACGAGTACGCCAGGGCAGCGCCGCCAAGCGTAACAACAGAAAATGCAATGCCTTTCAGCGTCTGTTTTTTGTAAAGCTGACTGCCCCCGGGCACCATACTCAGCAGCCGCGCGCTCTTTGCGGACGGCTTCACAAACTCCCCGTGAAAATGGAACGGCGCTTCAGGTCCGGCCCTGAACGTAGTGGTAAACTCCCTGCCACTCTCATGTACGCCTCTTACCTCGAAAGTGCCCACTGTATCAACAACGGTATACTGCCTGCCCGCCAGTGATCCGTTGATGTAGAGATCGGTTTCGGGATCAGAGAGAATAAAATTGTTGGCCTCCCAAAACAGACGCGGGTAGCTGCTTCTCCGGCTCATCTCTTTATTTCCGCGAATAGGTGACAGCCTCACTAATAAACGTTTAATGTCACCCCCCTCAACCTCGGTGGTCCTCACCATGTCCTTATAATATTCTTTAATGACTCTCACCTTTGCTACCCCCGTCTCGAGAGAAAGCGTATCTCCGGAGGCTATTTTTAAAACAGCATCAAAGTCTTCGTTGATAACAACATGGGCTGAATCCTGGTCCAGGATCGTTATTTTCAGGTAACCTCCTTGCTCATCCGAGTTTAACCTTTGTGAATATGCTTCAAAAGAGAAGCAAAAAATCAATCCCAGTAAAACGCAGCTAAATCGTTTATTCATTCTCTTATTGGATAACAGTTTCAGGCAGTACCACCACACCAAAGTAATCTTTCAGAATAGAGGACTCCCCAAAAAGAATGAGTTCTCCATTGTCATAAAATATTGATTTCGGAATCATGTCAATTTCAATTTTACTGGTGAAGTTTAAATCCTCATAAACACTAACCCAGCCCCTTTCATCTAAAGCAAAGAGTAAATTTCCGGAATCATTGAAAGCATAATCCACATACCTTCCATTTTCATTTATTGCTTTACGATGCTCAAGTGATGGTGCTTTTTCATAAATCTGCCCAGCGAAAGCCGTGATTACGTACTCCCCATGAGGGTGAACCTCAAAAGAAGTGCTTGAAAGAGGTGGACCGCTGTGGTAGGGCCATCCATTGCTTTCAATGACACTGTTGTTGTCGTCATATTTTACATGCCCTAATGCCATGGGAGAAAATCCTGTGGTAATTATATATATATCATTTGTTGTTTTCGTAAGTCTAAATCTACCCGTAACCCCAGATATAGATGAATTATGAAAAGGAAATTGAGATCTGGTTGAGGCCCGGTACCAGCTATCATCTTGAGTTACAATATTTCCCCTGTTATCGGTTTCAAAATTACCTATATGATAATCTACACTTATCCTCTCCTTCAAATCCATTGAAAAACCATCATAAATCAAGAATTCAGATCTATTGTCAAATGATACCGCATATATTTCCACACCAAAGCCATTATCACCCACATTTAATGCACTAACGTTGCCAAGATCTGATAACTCACCGATAAATGTATCCTGTTCATAGTTATAACCGGTTATCTCAGAAGATACTGATACAAGCAGTGCAGGATAATCTGGATATTTGCGAACACTTATCCCAGAAAATTGTGGTTTAAAAAAAAGGGTTCTTTCAAGCGAGGCAGTGGTGCTTGTATTTTCGATTTCAAAAGCAGTTGATGATGTATTGATGTGGTAGCGATAAAGTGAATCCAGGGGCGCGAAATCTTTGAATGTTGTTTCTGACACATTCGATATCTCGGCTAAAAGCGTGGTGTCTTGCACAGAGTTCACTCTGTACACTTTATAGAATTCAAAATCTGGATCGGGGCTTTTCTCCCAAGTCAACTGAATAAATGAATTCTTTTCAAATTTCGCTTCTGTAATGGACGCTCTTGGCGGGGCCGTATTATACAAAAGCGTTGTATCCCTGGTACTTCTTCCTAATTTATTTACAACTTCTGCTATCAAATAGTGATCATCTTTTGATAGTCCGCCCAATTGTGTGCTTGCAAAACCTGACTGATTTGCCTGAATAGTCTCCAAATACCCATCTTTATCACTGTATAAATTAATTTCAAGTTCATTGAGGGAAGTATTTGCATCCTGAACTTGTATCTCTAAGCTCAACAGATCCTCATGGTAGTTTATAAACGGATTGGTGGGCGTAACTATATCTATCTTTGGTAATATCGGATCATTTGGGTTATCTCGTTCATAATCCGTGTCGAACGTATTGCACCCGTTCAAAAGGCCGGCAAAACAGACTGACATAAGCACAACCCCCAATATTCGACTTTCTTTTATCATCATTTAGAAGTGAAATTGAAAACTTGCCTTAACGGTTTTCTCGCCCACGCCCACAGAAAAATCGCGAAACGGATCAAAAGTCCGGCTTCGTGCAAATCCTCCCTTAGGCGCCCGGAATGCATCCACAATATTGGCTGCATACAACAGCACCGCGGCAGCCCTGAAAATATTGCGGTTCCGGTTCAGCGTTTGGATGTCACCATCGAGCCGGTCCAGCCGGTTGCCAAGCTCAAGTGCACGAGTTTCGTTTGTAGAACTTCGGTATTCGCTCAGAACACGATCGAACGCCTGGCTTTCGTCCGCAATCCGGCTGTTGTAATGAAGTGCAGCGGCAGTCGTCAGCCCAACGGCACCGAATACCAGCACCGCTTTCCCGGTTTCTTTTTTATAAAGCTGTGCGGCGCCCGGAATCAGACCAGCAACTCGTGCGTTCGATTCTTTTGGTTTAAAATAGTGATCATATGTTTGTAGCTGATATGAATTCACCTCTAAATAAACCTCATGGCTTTTGCCTGATACACTTTCAAACCTGACTCTGTGAACACCCGGAGCCAATTTTGCGCGGAGTGATCCATAAGAGAAATAGTCGGAATTAACGACTGAAATCAGGGTCTCTTCATCACTAAACACCATTACATTGGCATTCCATTTGTAGGCGGCGTAGGCCGAGAAACGCTCATTGGCCGGATTTTTTTCCGGTACCTGGATTTTATATATCAGCGTGTCGTTCTCCTGAACCTTTAGATTCATTCGTCTTTCGGGAATCGATTCACCAAAAATGAAAAACCGGTGGGAACCAACGGGAAGAGTAAACATGGTGCTGTCGGTAAGGATGACCGGATCTTCATAGTTTCGATCCGCGTAGAGATAGGCGGTATCGGGCTCAACCCTGAACAAAATGGAGCCGAATTTTTGGGTTGTCGTATCCGTGACGGATATATCGGGTGAGCCGAGCTGAAATGCAAACCCATCAGCCACAGCCGCTACAAAAAGCAGCGATAAGATCAGTGAGAGTTTGATGAATAGTGGCTTTACAGTCAATTTAAAGTCGTGTCTTTACGGAATACCATCAGTTAGCCCTTAATCAACCGACTTAAGAAGTAGTACCCTGATGCCTGTAGTTTATCCTGTAGTCTATTTTTTATCGGCCCTCTAAATGTTTAATTAAATCAAAAAAGCGAATGGATTTTGATCAACCGGAGAAACTACACGTGACACCCTCTACTTCATCTCCAGTTCCGCTTTTTCGGAGCTAAATCCTACGTCATCCGCATCCACAACTCCAAGCGCATCTTCCATCTCCGCCCGTAATTTTTGGATTGAAAGGCCGCTTGTCAGGTCGCCGTTTCGGGCCACGGATATTCGCCCGGTCTCTTCGGATACGATGATCACGAAGACGTTATTGGTTTCACTGATTCCTACGGCGGCCCGGTGCCGGGTTCCGAAGACCGATGAAATGTTGGGATTTTGAGAAATCGGCAGGTAACAGCTTGCGGCCACAATTCGGTTGTTGCGGATCACAACGGCTCCATCATGAAGCGGGGTATCTCTCTTGAAAATGGTTTCCAGCAGTTCCGCTTTCACGGTGGCATCCAGCTTTACGCCAAAATCGACAAGATCCTGCAGTGATGACCGCCGGGCGAATACAATCAGAGCTCCGGTCTTGGAATGCGCCATGTTGCGAACCGCATTAATCACTTCATCAATGGTGGTGTCGGAGCCCGAGCGGCCCACAAAACGGTCGAACGTTGTGTTCTGTCCCAGGCTGTAGAGAAGCTTGCGTATCTCGGGCTGAAAGATGATAAACACCGCCAGCACACCTACATCCAGGATGCTTCGGAGGATAAAATTCAAGGTGGTGAATCCGAGCAGGCTCACCGCAAGATTCACCAGGATAATAAAGAGCAGGCCAACAGCCGCCTGGATGGCAAATGTGCCCCGTATCCATCGGTAGAGATAGTACAGAATGGTGGCAATGACCAGCGTTTCCAGCAGGTCTCGCAAACCAAATTCTAAAAAACCGATCGGTATGGACATTCGTTTTTATTCTGCTCCGGCCGCCTGAACGGCATTAAAAATTTTTACTGAGTCAACCGCCTCCTGCACATCATGGACCCGGATGATTGATGCGCCCTCCATCAGGCAGTGATAGTGGAGTGCTATGGTACCTGCAAGCCGCCCGTCAACCGGGCGCCCGTCAAGAATTTCACCAATCGAAGATTTGCGTGAGGCTCCAATCAATATAGGAGTTTTCAGCTCCCTAAAACGGGATAATCCCGCCACAAGTTTCAGGTTGTGCTGCAATGTTTTACCAAACCCAATACCTGGATCAATAAAACTATTATCGACACCTTGTTTTCTTAAATAAACCAGCTTTTTTTCTAAAAATTCCTTGATCTCATCAACCACATGGCGGTACCGCGGATTTTGCTGCATCGTTTTTGGACTCCCGGAGGAGTGCATACAGATATATGCGGCACCAGATTCAGCACAGAGATCCGCAAACCGGGGCTCTTTTTCCAGTCCGCTCACATCATTGACGATATGGGCGCCCGCTTTCAGCGCTTCCCGGGCAACTCCGTATTTTGTGGTATCAATGGAAAAGAGAGTGTCCGGGTGAGCTTTAACGGCTGTTGTCAGGACGGGAACTGTACGTTCCAGCTCCTCAGATTCGGATACAGGTTCTGCTCCGGGCCGCGTGGACTCACCCCCAATATCGATGATGGCGGCCCCGTGATCAACCATCTCCCTGATTCTGCGCAAGGCACGTTCAGGCTCTATAAAATCGCCCCCGTCCGAAAATGAATCAGGTGTGGTATTTAGTACTCCCATCACCGCAGGTTGACGCAGATCAAGAGTTTGACCGGCACAGTTTATAACTACAGGATTTTCCTGAGATCGTGGGTGAGGGTGCGTCATCTCCGTACTGTGTTATCGGTACTTAATCCCACTCTTCCTGCAGATGGTCCAGTTTATCCGTCTTTTCAGCCCAGTCATCGGCATCCGGGAGGGCGTCCTGGGTTTCATTGATAATTTTGTCTTCCCAGTTTTCAGCCAGCTGTTCGTTTAAATCTATGTAGTGTTCCCACTCTTCGGGAACTTCATCATCAGGATAAATGGCTTCCACCGGGCATTCGGATACACAAGCATCGCAATCGATACACTCAAGAGGATCTATCGTCAAAAAGTTGGGGCCTTCACGAAACGCATCAACCGGGCAGACAGCCGCGCAGTTCGTGTACTTACAGTTAATACAGGGTTCAGTTACTACGTATGCCATGAAAAAGTGTAGTTAGAGGTTGAAATATTTTGTAGCCAAGTACTCATTGTATCTGAAATTATATTAAGATGCAATTTAAAGTACCCACCCATCTGTCTTCCCTCCCTCCAGGTTTGCAGGAAGGGAAGGACTCCTTGCGAAATATTGTGTGGTTTTTTAGACTATCGTTCTAAAGTTAAATCAAAGGAGAGAGGATGATAAAAACAAAGCGATCGATTACTGAACTGGCAAGAGAGTTGAGAAGAAATCCTACTGAAGCAGAGAAACGGTTATGGAAAATACTGCGACGCAAACAGTTAAATGGATTTAAATTCTTATGTCAAAAACCGCTCATATACGAGGAAAAATACAAGGTTAAATCCTTCTTTATTGCAGATTTTTACTGCTCCAGGTTAAAACTGGTCATTGAAGTTGATGGCAAAATTCATGATCGTCAAAAACAGTATGACCAAGAAAGGGATAAAGTAATTGCTGAACTCGGATTACAGGTCTATCGCATTAAAAACAAAGAGGTAGAAAATCTTGACCAAGTTAGAGAGAAGATTTTAAAAAAAAATTGAACAGCTACCATCCGCTCAGACATTGAAATAGTTATTTTTCGACACTTTACCTCCGTTCCAAAGTCCTTCCCTCCCTGCAAACCTGGAGGGAGGGAAGACAGAAGGGTGGGTCAATCCAATATCTCGGGAAGTTTCCCGTCGTTATTTGCCGGCTCTAAGTGAAGCAGATGCGCCATCATCTCATATAGATCGAGGGCTGAAATGGGAGGAATCGTTTGGCCGGCGGGGAAGGCCGGGCCGTTTGCCATGAAGATGGTTCGCATTTCGGGGGCTTCGTGATCGAAGCCGTGGGTTGCGGCAATTAACCCGCGATCTTCATAGAAATCGCGGCTGGTAATGGTGTAGCCCACATCCGCAATCATAATAATCTCCGGGATTCGGTAATGGTTGGTGAATCCATAGCGAGCCGGAAGATCCTCTTTTTTGTAGACCCGGTAGTTTTGCTCATTCTCTTTCAAAGCCCTGTAGATCTGATCTGCTGTTTCGCCGAGCGGCTTCAGCATGGCCACAGGCGTCATATCAACTATCTCTACCTGACCGAGATCAATCAACTCATCCAGGAAAATTACCCGGTCATCCGACAGCTCCGCCATGCCGTGGTCCGACACGATGATGACATTCAGTTCATTGCGTAATCCAGCCGCCTCGATGGAATCCCACAGATAGCCCACAAGCGAATCGGCCTGAACCACCGACTCATCCACCTCGTCTGATTCAGGCCCGAAGGAGTGTCCACGGCTGTCTACATCACTAAAATAGAGCGTGGCAAAATCGGCATCTGTCTCACCAGACGGATTCAGCCAACTCATCACCGAATCGATCCTTGCGTAGTTATCGACCGACCCGTCGTACGGTTTCCATTTTGTCGGCTGAACCCCATCGATCGAGGCTTCGGACCCGGGCCAGAACATGGTGGCAGACGTTTTTCCCTGGTTTTCAGCCGTAATCCAGATCGGTTCCCCTTCCCACCATCGCTCGTCGTTCGGGCTTCCGTCCGGAGGCCCATAACTGAACCTCGCCCCCAGGCTGTCATCAGGAAAGCTGTTGGAGATGATACCGTGGTTCTCCACCAACAGGCCAGTGGCTAAAGAGTAGTGATTGGGAAATGTTTTGGTAGGAAAAACCGGGACCAGGTATTCAGCCCGTGTGCCGCTTTCAATAAATCGATCAAAATTGGGGGTTGGATTCCGGTCTAAATATTGATTCATAAATCCATCGAAAGATACCAGGAGCACTTTTTGTGTCTGTTTTTCAGTATCAGAATCTGTGCCGCAGCTGCCGACCAGGAGAGAAACAAAAAGAGTGAGTATCAGCGAAAAGAACGCGTGCTTTTTCATGAAATCGGAATAGGTTAAAACAGAAGGTTTAAAAATGCCCTGAAAAATAGGAAAAGGCCGGCAAGTTAACGAATTGCACGCCCTTTTTTAGAATCTGGCGGAGTGAATCCAGGGACCCGTCGTTGGGTGCAGGTCATCGTGACGGAATTCATCGATCAAAACAAGAAGCACCTTTTCAGATGATTGCGGGTGGCCCGCCGGTTTACACCCAAAGACGAATGGGATGGGCACAAGTGACGCTACGCTTAGCAATTGCACCAGTTTGTGACATTTAGCCGACATTACAGCAGCCATAAAAAAAGGAGATGCTGTAAAAAAGCACCTCCTCTTTAAATTTGTTGATTAAAGCGCCTGTTTTAGAAGGTGTACCGAACGCCGAGCTGCGCAAGCCATCGCGAGCTGTAGGTGCTGGAATCCTGCAGGTTCTGATCGAAGTAATCATCCTCTGTTTCTACACCGTCAGGTATAATCACGTCATAAACGGGCGTCAGATCACCACCCTCGGGATCGCGGAACTGCTCAAACCTTACCAGCGATCTTCTGGTGCCGAAATCGGAGCGCTTGCCCCAGTTGGTATCAAATATTTCGCCCAGCAGGTTGGTGAAGTTGAAAAAGTCGAGCGTGAGTTCAACTTTTTGCCGGCGATTGAACAGGTCCGCAAACAGCTCCTGGCGAATTTTGAGGTCCACTACAAATTCCATCGGCGTGCGGCTTCCGTTTCGTTCAGCATATTTTCCACGGCGGCTGTCCAGGTAGTCGCTGCTGCTGATGTACCGGTCCAGCTCCTCAGCTTTGGCCTGCTGTTCGGCGGGAGAACCTGTAAACGCAAGTTCGGAGGCGTCATTGGGCACATAAAAGAGGGCCGTACTTCCGCCATTTTCGCCAATCATATCGTCACTGCCGGCGATAGCGTAGGAAAACGGACGGCCGGAGCTGGCTTCCACAAAGAGCGATACCGATGTGGCAAGATTGCCCAGGAACGCCTTCCGGTAGTTGATCGAACTGATTAGCCGGTGACCCAGAGAAAAGTCTGAGCGGGAAAGGTCCAGGTTATTCGACCCGTTTACGTTTTCAATTCCCTCCCAGATCGAGTTCAGCTGCGAGGAGGTCCCGTCATTAAGCGCATACGAGTCTCCATTCGTGTAGGAGAGGCTGGTAGAGAGCGATCGCCCGAACTGCTTCCGCAGGGTGGCTGAAATATCAAAGCTGTACCCTTCGCTGGTGTTACCCACGCGGTGAATATTTTGATACCGTCCGTCAATCAGCGTGGCGCTGTTGTCTATCACCTCGTTCTCATCGAACCCATATGCATAAATCGGACGGTTATCGGGGCCGTCCAGAGTAGCATTTTGCGGCCGCAGGTTAATGTTTGTGATGTTGATGTTATTCACATTTTTTGTGAACTGCGCTTCAAGAGAACCTACAATACCGTACGGCAGTTTTTGATCAACACCGAGGCTTGATCGCCAGACCTGCGGGTATTTGAAATCTTCTTCAAAAATTTCAAGCCGGCCGCTTGGAATCAGTTCATCTTCTGATCGTCCATAATCCTCGAGTGTCAACCCGTTTTCCGGATTCGGACGAAATTCATTTTGTCCAAACTCAGCCAGGATACCGGTATTAGCCCCGTTATTCAGGTACATTCCGCCCGGCCATACAAACGGCACCCGGCCCAGGAAGATCCCGGATCCGCCTCTTAGCTGCGTCTGCTCATTGCCAAAAAGATCCCAGTTAAACCCAAATCGCGGCGAAACGTATAGCTGGGCTGATGGCGGTTCGCCGGGCTCCGCGCCCCTGAGGTCGTAAAATTGCTCCAGGTCCGGCAGCGTGGTTTCAAACACATCCGGGGCAAAGCGCGGGCTTGTTGTTAGGCCGGGAACGTCAAACCGAAGCCCGCCGGTCAGGCGAAGATCAGAGTTGACCTGCCACTCATCTTCAACATAGAGGCCGAGCTGGAAAGCCCGGAACGCCCCTATATTTTCAGAATCATCTCCAACGTTGGAATCATCCCCGACCAGTGAAAACCCCCGTTGTACGAACGACAGGGGAGGCTCAATACTCGGGTCATTTACGGCACGGACGGCATCCCGGAACTCATCCAGTCCGCTGCCGCTGTCGTTTCTATCTTCAAAAAAATACCAGCCAAAATTAAATGGGATGAATAAGTTGGCGATGTCGTAAAACTCGTTATGAGTTCCAATCGTCAAGGTGTGATTTCCCGCAAAAATGTTGAAGTCGTTGGTAATGGTAAAGATATCCTGCTCCAGGATGTTTGCCGTGGAAAATGGTTCATTGCCCAGGCGAATATCCCCGTCACCATCTTCAATATTTACCGTTGGAAAGCGCTGGCCGTTTACATTCCGGTCGTCCCGTACTCGGGTGTATCCAAACAGCAGCTTATTGGCATAGTTGTTTCCAAACGTGCTCCGAATTTCAACTGACGAAGAGTTCGTTGTGCTTGGAAACACTTCATTCCGGCCCGCGTAGTTCAGCCGGCTGTTCGTGCTTCGAAAGGCATCGATGTTTTCTGCATCGGTGTAGCTGTGACGGGCAACGAGCTTATGGTTTTGGCTGATATTCCAATCAAGCTTAAAGAGTAATTTCTCATCATCAAGTTCTGAATTCTTATCAGCAAACGTTCCCGGATCATAATTGACTTCATTAATCAAAAACTGGCGCAGATCTTCTGCCCCTGAAATTCCGGCCTGGCCGGCGTAGCTGCCAACAAATGGCTGCGGGGTTTCCGACCGGAGAAGTTCAACATTGGCAAAGAAAAACAGTTTATCCTTCACAATGGGGCCACCTAAACGGAACCCGTACCGGTTGTTGGAGAACTCCGGCAGCCGCTCCCTGTCGCTCTCATCGAGGTCGGGCTGACCGTCGATAATTGAACTTGGGGTTTTGCCGGCCAACCCTTCATTCCGGTTAAAGTAATAGACTGATCCCTCAAACCGGTTGGTTCCGCTCCGGGTAATCGCGTTGATGGCACCGCCGGTAAATCCGCCCTGTGTCACGCTGTATGGAGAGAGGTTGATCTGAAACTGCTCAATCGCGTCCATACTGATGGGTGTTGTCCCCGTCTGGCCGCCGTTTGTGCCCTGCGCCGAAAGCCCAAAGACATCGTTACTTACAGCACCGTCAATAAATATGGAGTTGTAGCGGTTATTTTGTCCGGCAATGGAAATGGACGGGCCGTCATCGTCGTCGTTGCCAACAAAGGCTTGTGGAGTTAAACGAGTAAAATCCGCAAGATCACGGCCCACGGTAGGCGCGCTGTCAATATCTTCCTGGCGAACGTTTCGGCCAACACCGGTCTTTGTTTTGTCAAAAACATCACCGGCTGCCACCACCTGGACCTCTCCCAGCTCGGCGGCGTCTTCCCTCATTGCCACTTCCAGCGTGTAGGTTTCACCGAGTTCCAGGAAAATATCCTCCTGCTCGAATGGCGTGTACCCGATAAAGGTGACCCGAACGGCGTAGGGTCCGCCAACACGCATGTTTCGGATTGTGAAATTTCCGCTGGGATCCGTCGCATTACCGTACTGGCTTCCGGATGGCACGTGCGTAACTTGTACACTGGCACCGGGCAATGGGTTCCCATCACCATCGGTCACCGTGCCCTTCATGGACGAGGAGGTAACCCCCTGGGCAGCACTGATTGCAGGAAGCAGAACCAAGGGTAGTAAGTAAAAAAGTAGACGTTTACACATAGCTATAGATCATTTTGGGTTAAGAATCGATTGGTCTTATCTAATAGATGTGAAAAAGTAGTAGGGGAATATTACCAATAGATTACCTGCAGGTTTTGTGTATTTAAACTATCCCCGGAGATGGCTTCTGCCAATCAAGAATGGAAAAACAGATCTCATTTAAGATGGGTGAATCTGTTGTTGATCAACCCCTAACCGGTATCAATTTGCAGGCAGGACAATTCTCTTGAACAAACAGAAAAAATTTAAATACCTAAGTTCTAATGAACTACCTCGGGCAGAGCCTGCGAGGTATCAACTAAGAACCCTTAACTTTTTTACTCAATACAAGCTTATTTTGGAGTGCCCCTCCGCCGGCTGGCGGAGGGCAATGGGAAGTCTCCCTTGAGGGGAGTACGGCGAAGCCGGGAGGGGTGTTATTCGTTAAGTTTCTGGACCAAGTTCAGGACATTTCTAAACTGAGAGAGTCATCCCGATGGGGAAATGGCGACTTTTATCTTTTTGAGACTGTCCAATAAGGGTGTGTCTTTGCATTTTTACTATTCATTTCGTCATACCGGACCCCGATCCGCTCATCTTTTGAACGCGAAGCGATATCTCCTGACCATTATAATGGTTGGAGATCCCGCATCCCCCGCAGGGATCCATAGGGAAAGTACGGGATGATGCCCTTTTCAGACAAATTTTTAATTAGTACAGAATAAAGTCTCCCTAAAGCGGAAAGAGAGATAGCTGGTAATGAATTAAGAACGGTCCAGCATTCTGTTCAGGGCAAGAATAGCATTTGTTCGGATCTCTTCGGGCACAATAATCTGGTTTACCACTTCCCCTTTCTCCAGCATTTCGAGCGACCACAGAAGGTGCGGCAGGTCGATGCGGTTCATGGTGAGGCAGGGACAAAGAAACGGGTTCAGAGAGACAATCTCCTTATCCGGATTCTCTTTGATCAGCCGGTTGACAAGATTCATCTCTGTTCCGATGGCCCATTTGCTTCCGGCCGGTGCGTTCTCTATGGTATCGATGATAAACGACGTGGAACCGTCCAGATCAGAAGCCTGCACAACATCATATGTACATTCGGGATGTACCAGGATGGTTATTTCGGAATCTTTTTTCTTTAAATTTTCAATATGCTTGATGTTAAACTTCTCATGAACGGAGCAGTGGCCTTTCCATAAAATCACCTTCACATCCTGGAGATCGTCTCCCTCAAACTCAAACCGGTGGCCTATCGGATCCCAAACCGCCATCTCCTCCAGTGAAATCCCGAGGTCAAACGCCGTGTTGCGGCCCAGGTGCTGATCGGGCAGAAAAAGGATTCGTTCTTTTTGGGTAAACGCCCACTCCAGCATCTTTTTCGCGTTTGAAGACGTTACCGTGGCACCCCCGTTTTTTCCAACAAACGATTTAATCGCCGCGGTGGAGTTCACGTAGGTCAGGGGCAATATCGTATCGCCAAATGTCTCCTGCATCTCCTGCCATCCCTGTTCGGTCTGATCGATATCGGCCATATCCGCCATGGAGCAGCCGGCACGCATATCGGGGAGAATCACCTTTTGGTGATCATCCGTGAGCATATCGGCCGTTTCCGCCATAAAATGGACGCCGCAAAACACGATGAATTCCGCATCATCCATCGTTGTACAGATCTGCGCCAGCCTCAGCGAGTCGCCGCGGGCATCAGCATAATCGATCACCTCATCCTTTTGATAGTGGTGTCCCGGCATAAAGAGCCGATCTCCAAATGATGCCTTAATCTCAAGAATCCGTTCCCGCATCTCCTCTTCAGAGAGCATGCTGTAGCGTTCAGGCAGTGTAAATGTTTGATCTTTTTCTAAGAAGTCAAGTGCTTCCATGGTGGTTGGGTGGAGTTAGAAATAAGGTAAATCGTTGATTGGGGTTTCTACTCTCCCCTATCAAGGGTCCCGAAAACTTTCGGGGAGAGGTGTGATTTTTACGCCATTTCTGAACTACGACGTAAATCCCCCTCAGTCCCCCTTTTAAAAGGGGGAGTTGTTACATGCTTTTAATAAAGTTCATAAACACATTGATAAGTTTCTTCATTCTGCTACACTCTTTACCGTCCCGCTCAGCACAAAACTAATATCAAGCGCGGTAACCGTATGTGTAACAGTTCCTGTTGAAATATAGTGCGCGCCGCAATCCTTAAATGTCCCGATCGTTTCGGGAGTGATTCCGCCACTGAGCTCAGTGATGATATGATCCGGTATCATCTCACAAAGTGTCTTTGCCGATTCCGGCGTCTGGTTATCCAGCATGATGATATCTGCGCCGGCACTGATCGCCTCCTGCACCTGGGATTCCGTTTCACACTCCACCTCCACTTTCACCATCAGCCCGACCTGTTTCCGCGCCAGCTGGACCGCTTTTGTGATCGACCCGGCCGCGGCGATGTGGTTGTCTTTAATCATCACACCGTCATCCAGCCGCATCCGATGATTGTATCCTCCTCCGCAACGTACGGCATATTTTTGAAGAGCACGTAAACCCGGCAAAGTTTTCCGTGTGTCGCACAGGCGGGTCTTGCTGCCCTCAAGCGCCTTAACCGCCATCGCTGTTTGGGTGGCGATGCCGCTCATATGCTGCAAAATATTCAGAATCACTCTCTCACTGGTCAGCAGTGCGCGAACCGGTCCATCCACCTTCGCGATGCAGTCGCCCGGTTCAACACGATCGCCGTCCGACACCATGTACTGCACCTCCACAGTCTCATCAAGGATTTGATATCCCAGCAGGATCGAATCGATACCTGAAATCACACCGGCTGCTTTAGCTGTAAATTCACCTTTAATAAGCTTATCGGGCAGAATAGCACTGCTGATATCACCAAACCCAATATCCTCTTCAAAACCGGTCTGAAGCGTTTGTTTCAGTGAGAGAATGGGCGGATTAAAAACGCTGTTGTTATATCTGTTCAAAGCAACGTTGCGTAGATGCTGTTAAATGAGATTTACCCTAAAGTTACGTAAATTTTACCAGCAATTGCTATTGGCACCTGCGTCCCTGACAGATTCAGGCGATCACTCTCTTTATTCCATTAATCATAGCACCACAGATGATCTATCTCGATTACGCTGCCACCACGCCAATGACTCCAGCCGCCATGGATGCCTACCGCCAGGCTGCGGAGACCTATTTTGCCAATTCGAACAGCCTGCATGATGAGGGATCAAACGCCTCGGGGGCCCTCGAAGGATCCAGAAAACTGCTGGCCTCCATTTTCGGTGGTTCCCCTTCGGGCCTCCATTTTACCGGAAGCGGGAGTGAAGCCGCGTTCCTTGCAATCTATGGCCTGGCGATGGCAAACCGTGAAAAAGGGCGTCATATCATCACCTCACAAGCAGAGCACAGCTGCGTACGAAACAGCTTTAATTGGCTGAAAGAACATCATGGATTCGACGTGTCGATGATTTCAAGCACGGAGAATGGCAGCATTAGTTTGGAAGAGCTGAAGAAAGAGCTGCGGTCGGATACCGTATTGGTTTCGATACAGCATGTAAATTCTGAGACCGGCGCCATCAATCCGCTGAAAGAGATCGGTGAGCTTTTGAGTGATCATCCCGCAACATTCCACAGCGACTGCGTGCAGAGTTTCTGTAAGCTGAACATACGTCCGGCAGAGTGGGGGATCGATGCCATCAGCCTGTCTGCCCATAAAATTCACGGACCTAAAGGACTGGGTGCTGCCTATATTCATCCCAGAACCCGGTGGCAGCCGTTTATACCGGAAACCAACCAGGAGCACGGGTTTCGGCCCGGTACGCCGGATGTGCCGGGTGTCGTTTCCTTTGCAGCCGCCGCCCGGGAGCAGGATCAGAAGCGGGAGGAGAACTTTAATTATGTCCACAAGTTAAAACAGCAGTTTGTAGGCCAAGTTCTCAACCAGTGTCATGATTGCATTCAATTTGAGGGAGACCCGGACAAATCCTCGCCCTATATTTGTGGCTTGAGAGTACAGGGGATGGAAGGCCAATTCGCGATGCTCCAGTGCAGCCAGAAAGGCGTGGGAGTTTCCACCGGCAGCGCCTGCCAGATCAACGAACAGAAACCCTCCGCTACTATGCTCGCCATGGGATATGATCCTGAAGAAGCCAAACAGTTCATTCGCCTCTCCTTCGACCCGGCAACCACTACCGGTGAAATCAGCAGAGCTGCCGAGGTTTTGACCGATGTACTGAAATCTCACCTGGAACATGTGAAGATGTAAATCACCTCTCCTCCGCGGGAAGAGACAGCGACTGAGCGTCCAGCGAAGTCGCAGAGGTGGGTCAGCGGAGCCCATTTAAAAAAAAAGTAATCATCCAACACATCCTCTCCCCTCTATTCACACCTGTAGGGAGGGGAGAATGAGAGGGGTGGGTCCCAGCAGTGAAAACGAGAGGAGTGGGTGGCAGAGCGCTGGATTTACCTAAGCATTTTTAAAAACAGTTTCGAAACTTTTCAAACACACCCCTGAGAAATCGCTAAACGCGATTGTCTCTGTCCCCTCTCAAGAGGCTGTGAGAAAATAAGGACGCAAATTTATGTCAAAAAAATGGAGTTTTATGCTGCTTATTAATCGACTAAGTCACTGTTATTTATTATCTTAAT
>JAAAOB010000121.1 GCA_009909035.1 Bacteroidota bacterium | reverse complement strand
ATAAATTTAAAAAACGGGATTAATAAGGTTGGTATTCCGGATTTGATCATTTTGCAACAGGTAATCGATGAAAAAATTACACTGTTCAGTTTTGATAAGCATTTTCGATTGATGCAAAGCCAGCTCAATTTCGATCTGATATCTGAATAAAAAAACCTCCAAGGTTTTGGAAACCTTGGAGGTTTGGTTAGGTATCTTAATTCTTATATAGAATCTAATTACCCGAACAACCCTCAGTCCATATACAGAAACAATCTGAAGATCATCCCTCTTTTCTGATAGTTGAGCACTGAATTAGATCTTTCCTGCTGAGATGAAATTCACTATTTAAAAAGAAATCAATCATCAATCCTTTATCAAAAAGTATCTCTTTAACCCCATAAACCATCATCATGGCAGACTCTAACCATCTGAGTATCTTTACTATGTCATTAAAAAAATTACAGCGTGCTTTTTACACTTTGCCGGTTATTTGTTTGCTTTTTTTTACGAAATGCCAAGAAGCAGAGACCGGTAATAGTTATATATCATACATTGACAACCTTGAGACGATTGAAACAACGGAGGCTACTTTTTTTAAAGGTGATGCAGGAATTTACAGCCCGCTTTTTTTGGATATTACTGAGAATGGACATGTTGTCGTGGTGGAAGGTTCATCCTGGTTAGTATACTTATTTGATTTTGAGGGTAATAAATTATCTGAAGCAGGCGGGATCGGAAGCGGGCCGGGTGAGTTTCGGGTTATTAATAACGTGTTGGCTACAACAGATAACAAGATTTTGGTTCTTGATAAAAAGTTGAGTCGGTTAACTGTATATGGCATAGAAGATGCAGAATTGGTTTTAGAGAATACCAAGCAGGTACCGGATAATTCAACCTATAATATGGAAGACATCTATTATGTTGAAAATGACGGATACTATGGTGTGTTCAGTAAAAGAGGACAGAGACCAGGGATGACGTTAAGCCGGGAATTATACAAGCTCGATGAGAATCTTGCGATGTCAAAAAAACTGATCACGTTACCTGAGGATGAGATTTTAAACAAAGATACTCCTGCTCAGGATTGGGGATTTGGGTTTGTTACAAAATGGGACTTTGCTGACAATTTATTACTCTATTCAAGGTCAGAATCTCTATCGTGGTTATCTTATAATTTGACCACAGGAAAAAATGACTCCACATCTGTTTCTGATGTTCCCCCATATTATAAAACTGCTTCTGAAGAGGAGTACATGATTAACCGAGTTCGTCCAATCATTCAGCAATCACCGGAGGTCAGGGAGGTCATCGAAGACAGAGAGCGCCTGTCTCTTTTCTTAAATATCGTTGTGGATTCAGATAACATTTACCATACGGTGGTAAACTTTGCTGGAGAACCAGGATATGTTCTACAGATTGACAGATCATCGAAAGCCATGAAAAAAATTGAGATATCTTCTATGTTTATGTTGCATGACGTGCATGAAAACGCACTTTTTGGTATGTATCCAGATGAAGCGAAAGTAGTAAAAATATCGATGGATAATATGAGTATCAGTATGAAATGAACTCGAGATATTTTCTGAATTGTGGACATAGATAACTCCAAATCTTCGGATATCGTCACAAATAAATACTTATAAAAAAACCTCCAAGGTTTTGAAAACCTTGGAGGTTTGGTGTCATTCATTTAATTGTGGTGTCGAATCAACGCTCGTGAACACCCCTCAGATCATCTTCAGAAATAGTCTGAAGATGATCTTCTCCCCTCGGGGGGAGATTTAAAACCCACTTTTTCAAGGCGACCCTGATAACCAATAACCAATCAACGGATAACGACATTAGTGCCCATGTCCATCCGCTTCAATAATAGAGTGCCAGTCGAAGCGCTGGTCGTAGCCTTCGCGTTCCCACCAGAAGGGCAGGCGCTCACGAGGATAATTGCCGTAATCTTTAATGATTTAGATATTGTACAACCGATCCACAGTTTATTCATATTACTGTTGTGCTGACAAAATCGCTATCGCTTCGAAAATTTCGTATTTTAGAGCAGTTCGGACATGGAAAAGTACGTAAAAAAATATCACCTTAAAGACCCTCAGCAGTATGAAGATGAGAGGGAATACTGGCGCAACAAAACGCCGGAGGAGAGACTTATGGCACTGGAGGCTATTCGGAAAACATGGCATAAACTAAACCCCAAAAAGGATGGAAACGAGCGAGGACTTCGAAGAGTTATTCGAATTATTGACCCGGAATGAGGTGAAGTATCTGCTTGTGGGAGGCTATGCGTACGCTATTTATGCAGAACCGCGCTACACAAAAGACATTGATCTATTTTACGAAATGGATGAAGAAAACGCTGAGAAACTGTTCTCCTTTATTCAGGATTTTGGATTCAGTTCCCTTGAATTAGATAAGAATGATTTCTTAGTAAAGGGTCGGGTGATACAACTGGGAATGCCTCCCTACAGAGTTGATCTGCTGAATGATATTGAGGGTATATCATTTCGCGAAGCTTGGGAAAATAAAACCAAAGCGTCATACGGGGAGCAAGAGATTCATGTGATTGGCAAAATGGAGTTAATAAAAAACAAAACTGCAGTAGGAAGAGAACAGGATAAACTGGACGTAAAGAGGCTGAAGGAAACTGATATTTGATATCTTGGACCAGTTTGTGATTGACTCATAAAAACGCCGAAGAACGTTCACAACCCGGCGTTTTTGTGTGTAAATACTAAGCAAATTCGTGACACCCCTCAGGTTTTCCTCAGAACATTGATGAAACCCATCTCCCCTCCAGGGGAGATTTAAAACCCACTTTTTCAGGTGTAGATGCCTAAATATGGTTGACACTTTTAGTTAACATGTAATCTATTGGTCGCCGTTAACGGCGACCAAATATTTACGAGATAATCAGGGTGGCCACCCTGATTTTGTTCTTTGACAAATTGATCCGGTGACAACCTTGACGGCAGGCCCCGGTGTGGTTTACTGCGGTTGTACAACCGCACCGCTTTGGCAACTCCACGACATAACGACCGGTAACTATCGGTCGTGTAATGAGCAAGGTAATTGTGCTTAATCGTTCGGTTCACCCGCTCGCAATACGCATTTTGCCAGGCATAGTGCGCCATACTGTGGCTGACCTCCCAGCGATCAAGATAAGTCTTAAACTCACTACTGGTGTATTGGATTCCCCGATCGGTATGAACGATCAGCTGGCTTATATCCTCGCCTTTTTGGCTGGCAAACGCCTTGGCAAGGCAACGAACCTGACTTGCCGCGCTCAGATCCCGGCTGCAATGGCTGGCCAGGATCTGGCGGGTATACACATCAATCACAAAGCTGACGTAATACCAGCGCCCGCCACTCCACACGTAGGTGATATCGGTTTGCCACACCTGGTTTGGGCCGGTAACTGTCTTGCCCTCAATCAGGTTGCTACAGATATTCTCACCAGCCACGGTAAACGATCGCGGGGACGATTTAACCCGGAAACCACAGTCAAGCAGCACCTGTTCGGTCCAGTCGCGGCCACGAGGCATTTGCTCGCGCATTGCATAGTGGATATCGCGACATCCCATTTGGGTATGCTGCTCGCGTACCTCACTGGCCAGTTCTACAGTTTCAAGCAGATCTCGCTTTTCCTGGTCCAGTCGGGCGATGCCCTGATGGGCACCCTGCCGGGAGATGTCTTGCCACTCAAGCATCTGTTTCATTGGCCAGTCGACGGTTTGTTTGTTTTCGAAGAACCACTCGAAGCAGCGGAGTCGTACTTTTTTTTTAAATCCTCACCGACCTCCTCACTGGCCAGATCGATAAACTTCTTATAGTAATCGATCTGCATCTGCTTGTTGCCTACGGCCTGTTCAAGTTCGGCGATCTTCTGCTGTAGTCGTTCGAGTTTCTTACTGTGTGAGTCTTTGTCGACCACGAGTACGGCTCCTTTTTTATTATAGGTTGAGTAGCGGTGAATCCAACGATAAATCGTGGTCTTCGAGACCTGATATTCGCGGGAAGCTGCCGCTATGCTAAGTCTACCGGATTCAATTAATCCGACAACTTCTTTGCGTAAGGTAGGAGAAAATATTCGGCGTTGCCGAAGGTATTTTTTAGACATAAATAATCGAGTTTTAAGTAAAAATTTATGTCAACCTATATTAGGCCCCTACAAGGCGACCCTGATAACCAATAACCAATCAACGGATAACGACATTAGTGCCCGTTCCCATCCGCTTCAATAATAGAATGCCAGTCGAAGCGCTGGTCGTAGCCTTCGCGTTCCCACCAGAAGGGGAGACGTTCCCGGGGGTGATTGCCGATCTCGTTCATTGTGTCGGCATCGTAGAGCCGGCCGTTGACCATTGTGTAGACCACATGTTCGGTGGCGTAGATATTTTCCAGCGGGTTGCCGTCAATCACAATCAGGTCAGCGAGCTTTCCGGGTTCAAGTGATCCCAGGTGCTCCCCAACGCCAATGTAGTTTGCACCGTTAATGGTGGCCACTTTCAGCGCGTCGTGGTTGCTCATGCCGCCCTGGGTAAACATCCAGGTTTCCCAGTGGGCTGCGAGTCCCTGGAGCTGACCATGGGCACCGATGTTGACGGTGACGCCGCGGTCATGCAATTCTTTTGCAGCGGCTGCACTTTCAAAGTGACCCGCCTGGTACTCCTCTTCTGGCACCATCGTCCGATGTCGGCTTCGTGAATCGACCACGCCGCGTGGTGTATAGGTGAGCAGGCGCTCTTTTTCCCACACATTGGTGTGCTGGTACCAGTAGTACTCGCCGCTCATGCTGCCGTAGTTTACGACCAGTGTAGGCGTGTAGCCCACATCCGACGCTTCCCACACCTTCAGCACATCTTCATAGAGCGGATAAATCGGCACGTTGTGCTCGATGCCGGTGTGGCCGTCGAGAATCATGCTCATGTTGTGTGTGAAGGTGGAACCGCCTTCGGGCATCACATTCACACCCAGTTCGCGTGCCGCCTGCAGAATCTGCTGACGCTGATCACGCCGCGGCTGATTGTAGCTTTTGACCGACGTAGCACCAAAAGCCTGGGTTCTGCGGATGGCCGACCTGGCATCATCCAGATTGTTGACCACCGTTTTCTGCACGTTTTCGGCCCCGTAGAGAATGCGACCGGTTGAGAAAATACGAGGACCCACCATCGACCCTGACTTCACCATCTCCGACTGAGAAAAGATCATCTCCGTGTTTGAGGACGGGTCGTGCGCGGTGGTGACGCCATACCCGAGATTGGCAAAATAGTGCCACTGCTGCTGCGGACTGAGCCCCTCACGGAAATTCCCGATATGAGCATGTGCATCCACAAGTCCCGGCATGATGGTTTTGCCATCCACATCCTGAACAAACGCACCGTCCGGAATCGTAATCTCATCAGCTGATCCAATGGCTTCAATCCGGTTGTCTTCGATCAGGATGGTGCCATTTTCAATCACCTCATCGCCATTCATAGTGATAATGTGCGCGTTGGTAAACGCGATAAATCCGGAGGGTTTGTCAGTTTCCAGCTCCAGGCCGATTGAAATGCCGTCGTTTGGCCCAAGTGGAAGTTCTTCATCAGAATCGCTGTTCAGGAAATCGAATGCTTCTTCCAGCTCAATGGAGTAGTAGGTCTCGCCCAGCGTCCAGTTGAGGCGCTCGCCGTCGGCCGACCACTGCAGGTTGTAGCCCGCATCACGCGCCACGTGGGTCACCGGAAATGATTTTGTGTTGGCATGAAGGTTTAGCTCCGACCCCGTTTTTGGCATCGGTGCGATATACACTTTGTAGAGTTCGGTAAACGCGATCCATTCATCATCCGGGCTTGGCGTAAAGTTGATGGCGTATTCCGACGTAAAATGCTCTTTCTCATCTTCACCATTCAGGTTCACGCTTCTGAAATTCGTGTACGCCTGGTAGTAGATTCGATCGCCGGTGGCGTTGAACCGCGGCGTGCTTCCGCCATCGCGGATCATCGTCATTTCACCGCCGCTGACCGGCATCGTGTAAATTCCTTCGTTCTGAGTGTAGGCGTACCCCTGATGGTTATTGCCCGATTCGCGCCGAAACACCAGCGTTTCACCATCGGGAGAAAACGACGGCTCACGGTAAATTCCCTTCATATCGGTGATGGTCTGCGGTTCCGCATTCCGGCGACCCAGTCGAAGTGTTTTAATCATACCAAGGTCGCCATCATCCCAGGTGACATAAGCGATCATATTGCCATCAGGCGAAAATGCCGGTTCAAACTCGAAATTCTCTTCTTTCGTGAGTCGCTCGGGTGTGCCGTCAGGGAGATCCTTTTTATACAGATATCCAGCTGCGTTGAAGACGAGTGTTTCACCATCGGGTGATGTAACCGCATGGCGGATGGCCTGGGCCGTGAATGTGTCCGGAGCCGGATCAAATGTGTGCTGTACCGCATCGGCTATCTCGTGGTTCATTTCGGCTGTGAAGGGAATCTCCTCGATATCGAGTGTTTCTACATTCAGCTTGTGAATGCCGCCCTGTGCCCAGAAAATGAGGTGCTCGCCATCGGGCGTCCAGTTGAAGTTGGTATAGGGGCCGAAAATTGCCCACGCCTGCTGCTGATCCATACTCAGGCCGTCAAAAACCGGCTGTTCAATACCTGTTTCAAGATCGCGAACGTACATCACTGATTTGGTCCTAACACGTTTGATGAACGCCATTTTGGTTCCATCAGGCGAAATCGTAGGGGAGATGGCGCCACCGGGTCCGCCTGTGACGCGTTCAATATCCCCATCTTCCCGATCGTACCGGTTGATCGCGTAGATCTGGCTGTTCGGATCTTTGTTATACTGAAAATATCCGCCGGGATAGACATCCTGGCTGTAGTAAACATAGCGTCCATCGGGCGAAACAAACGGCTGGCCCGCATCCTGCTGGTCGTTCGGACGCTCGGTCAGCTGAATGCCAGATCCACCTGTGATATGATACATCCACATTTCGCCTGCACCGAGTGAGCGTGATGATGTAAAGTGCTTCCGGGCCACCAGGTAGTTTCCATCGGGTGTCCAGAAGGCGTTGTTCAGCAGCCGGAAACTCTCGTCGGTTACCTGACGGGCATCCGACCCATCGCGGTTCATCACCCAGATGTTATCGCCGCCGCCGGCATCGCTGGTGAAAGAGATTTTGGAGCCGTCGGGGCTGAACCGGGGCTGAATCTCGTAAGCGAGGCCTCCGCGCAACAAAACGGCATCGCCACCATCAATCGGCATGATGTAAATGTCGCCCATCAAGTCGAACACAATCTCCTGTCCATCGGGACTCACATCCAGGTTCATCCAGGTGCCTTCGGAGGTTTCGAAATTAACGGTTGTTGTTTCAGCGCGATGTTGGGTAACATCCCACGTCTCTTCGCCATTATCCTGGGCAGATAAATGTAGAGCAAAAAGAAGAGAGAAAAGCAGCAGCAGAAGTCGTTTCATGGGTCCATAGGTTTGTTAAAAATCGGATGGAGTGATGTTACTAAAAGTTAAGGAGAAGTATGAGAGAGAAATGTAAGAATATGTACAGTTTACGGCCGTCCAGGTTCAGCCGGGAGGGTTTCCTTTTGTTTTGTTGTCTCTTTGCTAAAGATTTCGCATACTCGAACTTACCTATTCATCAAAAACAGTGTAATTATGGTACCATACAATGCTATATTTTTTCCGACTCTCTCACTATTATTTTTGCTGTTCATTTCGTGCAGCAGCGAAAACAAGGAGGATGCCGCGGAAGCGGCCGAGGCAGATCTGTCTTTTGAAAAGGTGAATGAGTGGTCGATTTCCGATCCATCGGTCCTTCCGCTGCCGATAGACGCGAGGGTTCTTGGCGATGGGTCTGTCGTGATTGTTGATCGCTCCCTGAATACGATCAACCACTTTGATGAACGCGGCGAGCTGATCCGAACGATCGGCGGGCGGGGCCGGGGCCCGGGCGAATATCAGAATATTAGCGCGGTTGCCATCCATCCCGACGGACGAGTGGCGGTTGCGGATGTTTCGAGCGCGGCGGTTACGGTTTCGGATATTTACAGCGAGAAGAGAGTACGAGGAACCATAGACCCGGGGTGGAACATGGCACTGCAATGGGCTGGAGAGAAGCTCGTCTATTCCGCTCACCCATTCAGCATGATGGGGGAGAACAGCGGAGATATTCTGATGAAACAGTTCGATTCAGAGCTGGAAAGTGGCGAACAGTTTATGCGGCTTGAACTTCAGAGAGACGACCCGCCTGAAGACCAGGTATCCTGCATGTTCTGCCGGTTTTGGTTCCGGGATGATCTCACCTTTTACACGACACCCAATGACGAGCGGTACCTGGCATACCACGTGACACCTGAAAGCGGGGAAACGTTTGAAATCAGCCGCACCAACATTGAACCCATTGAGTACTCGGAGCTGGAAATTGAGGAGCTGGCAAACCGCCGCCGGGATGCTGCCGAGATGGCCGGGATTGAAATGGACCCTGGAGATCTGCCAAGATATAAACGAATGATTATTACCATGTTTATCGATCATAACGAGAGGCTTTGGGTATTGAGGCAGAGGGCCGACGGCGGGCAGGTATTTGACCTGTTTAATCGACAGCATGAGCTGATCGGATCGGTACCTAAACCCGGCGATACGCTCAGGATCATATCCGTCACGGGCAATACTGTGCTTTTTCAAAAAGGGATCGATGCTAATGAAGATCTTGTGGAATCCGCCGATACCTGGCGGGCCGTTCAGTACCGGATTTCCGGGTAGTAACTTTGTATCATTTTTAACAGGAGTGGAAAAATGACAAAAAAGCGTCTTGTCTTTTTAAAAAAGATTTTGGAAGTTCTGGCATGTACTAATCAAATCGTATAATCATCAGGAAACCATGCGTATGAACGCCCGTCTGCGAAAAAAAATCCCACTGTTTTTGCCTTTTTTATTCCTCGTTATCTCCTGCGGTTCCGATTCAAATCAGACCGATCTGCCGGAGGATGTCGCCTCCCTGGCGAATGTATCCGTCTATCCGGGTGATGCAGCGCCACGTCATTCGATATCGTTCGAAAGAGACGCGCGTTTTGGCGATACGGGTGATATCTATATCGGGTCGATTGCCGGAGTTGCGGTCAGGGACGACGGTACCCTGTTTCTTGCCGACCGCGGGGAGGCAATCGTGCATGTGTTTGGTCCGACGGGCGACTACAGGACCGCCATCGGCGGGAAAGGTGAAGGGCCGGGTGAGTTTTTATCTGCCTCAGCACCAAAGCTATATAATGGAGAACTGTTTGTGCTGGACGGACAGCAGCGGCGAGTATCTGTATTTGATGCGCAGGAATTCAGTTATCTGCGGTCGCATCCGGTTGGAAGCTCCGGAAGCGGGATCAGTGGATTTCCCATGATTGCATATCCACTGCCGGAAGATCAGTTTTTGGTAATACAGAATAGTATACAGCGGGATGGCGAGACGTTTTATATGCGCTATGTCCCATCAATATACAATTCAGAGGGGGATACTGTCGCTGCCCAGATTGTCAAACTCCGGCAAAATCCGATGCACACGGTTCAAAGTGATAACTCCATTCGGCTGACCTCTTTACCCTTTATGGGTGAAACGCATGTTGGTTTTACATCGAGCAACGAAATCGTATCAGGATATTCTGACCGGTTTCTGTTTCATCTCATATCACTCGACGGAGACACACTCCGATCAATCTATCACAACGTTACACCACCACCGCTCGACCGTTCGGCCATGCTGGCCAATATTGAGGATGAGACCATACGAAAAGATATCGGCTCCATGGACATTCCGGAGACACGCCTCGTCTACGACTCAATTTTTACAGATAATGACAACCGTTTTTGGGTTGAAATGTTAACTGAAAACGACGACATAAACAGATGGTGGATATTGGCCGAAAGCGGCGAAAAACTGGCGGAATTTGACCGCCCTGCCTCCTCAAGAATAATGGCCGTAAAAAACAGCTACGTCTATTTTCTTGAAATTGATGAGGAGACCGGCCTTCAGGACGTCGTGAAGTACCGGTTTTCACTGAACGACCGATGATGAGCATACGTAAAGAACCTCAAATAAAATAAAACCTATCCTCAGATGCATCGATTTTTATATCCAATACTACTCATAGCGCTGCTCTCGTGTTCCTCCTCACCTGATGTTGAGGTGCCCGAAGAGATCGCCTCCCTCGAAAACCTGGCCGTTTTTGACGCCGTAACCGAACCGTCTACCGACGTCTCTCTGGATCGGGTAGCCACTTTCGGCGATACGGAGGATGTGTTTCTCGGAAGCTGGCTGATGGCTCATGTTGATGACCGCGGCAGGGTCTACATCGCGGATATGAGCGAAACGGTTCTCCACCTCTACAATCCGGATGGCACGTATATCCGCCAAATCGGCGCCGAGGGCGACGGCCCCGGAGAGTACCGTTCCATCGGAGCCATGCAAACCGATAAAAACCACCTTCACCTGCTTGATCGAAACATACGCCGGATAACGCGCTACGACATCGACACCTTTGAGGTAGTGGATGATCTCTCGCTCAGCTACGAACGGGATACGGATACAGGGTTCTTCAGATCAGTGCGGGGATTCAAATTGGCAGACGAAGCGCACTACCTGGTGCAGTTCGGGATGGGATTCAGTGCAGGAAATCCTGATATCGATCAATCCGAAAGACGCATTGAGGGAGAGCTGATGAACCGTAAAACCGGACAGTTTTCGGGCGAAAAGGTCTATTCGTTTCCGGCAAGTGAGGCGCTGGTGGAGTTCCGGGGAAATGGAAGCATGGCGGTGATGTCGGTTCCCTATAAACGCAGCTCTGAGGTAGCTTTTACGGAGAACGGATTTGTGCACGGGCAAAGTGAGAATTTTCTCTTCAAGTTTTACGACAGCGGGGGAACCTACCGGCGGGCCGTCTACTACGATTATCCCAACCCGCCGCTTGACCGCGACGAGATCCTGGAGATGTATGCAGATCGTGAAGAGATGTGGCGGCAAATGGTTCAGAATGATGAGATGCCCCAAACCTGGCCGTCGTGGCACTCGTTCCAGGTGGATGATGAAGGGCGAATCTGGGTAGAGCGCACAACCGAAAATAGCGACAAATCAGAATACCATGTTCTGGAGAGTGACGGCACGCTCCTGGCCACCTTTCCGTGGGAGCGGGGCGATCGTGTTCTGCAAATTCTCAACGGCCATCTCTATGCACTCGAAGAGAACGACGTCGGGTTGCGGCAGGTAGTGAAATACCGGGTTACGTTTTGAGGGAACCGTTCCAGTAATACCGTCATCCAACTCCCAATACCCGATACTCCATACACCCGATCACAAATACCAAAAAACGATCTGTCATTTTCCCTTTCCATTTAGTATCGTTGATTAATCTTTAAATGAACGATACGGTGGTACTTGTCGCATGCTCGATATCCAAAAACGGCTTTCCAATTCTTTCTATGCCATCCTTGCACTGCCCGCAACAGCGATGGGTTTTGCACTTTCAGTACAGATCGCGGCGCTGAGCTGGCTTCTCACCTACCAGTACGGACTTGAGGTTACCGACATCGGCCTTGTCTGGGCCACGGGCCCGATTGCAGGCATCCTGGGGCAGGTAATCATCGGGATCATCAGCGATAATGTGTGGGTCTGGAACGGCCGCCGCCGGATTTTTATCGTCATCGGGGGAACCCTTGCTTCGATGATGCTGCTGGCCCTGCCGAACCTCGGGGTGATCCAGGCGGGCCTGGGCCTGGAAGCCATTCTCGGTATCGCCATCCTGATCTCCATGATCCTGGACCTGTCGATCAACGTCTCATTCAACCCAACGCGGTCCATCATTGCGGATGTAACTCCCGAGGGACGCGAACGAACCAAAGGGTTTACCTGGATGCAGACAATTTCGGGTACGTTTGGCGTACTCTCGTATTTTATCGGGGCGGTGTTCGGCAACATTCCGCTGCTCTATGTAGGTGTGATCCTGGTGTTTGTCTTTTCAGTGATTCCGCCCCTGTTCATAAAAGAGCCCAAATATCTTGGCCGGTACGGAGAGAATGAGGAGGATATCGCAAAAGAAGCCGCTGCGTCCGACGATACTCCGGCAAGCGTGAACGACGCCTCCCTGTGGGAGATACTGAAGGGAATTCGCCCGCTCTGGGGATTCCTGCTGTACGGTATCTACGCGATTGTAAAACGTCTCAGCGGATTTGAGTTTCCCGGCTGGTACTTTGAAATTTTTGCGCTGGCTTTATCGATCTACCTGGTGGGAGAGGCGCTCATGAAATCGGAAGAGGGAAAATCAAAAGAGGAGGCGGGCCGGATCGGGTTTCAGAAAGTGCTGGCGGCACACTCCTTCTCCTGGATTGGGGTGCAGAGCATGTTTATCTATTTCTTTGCGTTTGTCGATTTCCAAATGCCGGATTTAAGCAATGAAGAAGTTGGCACGGTAGTAAACTGGAGCTTCTTTTCACTAAACCTGGTTGCGGCAATCGTCCCGGTTTTGGCGCTGGAGCCGCTGGCCAATAAGTTTGGCCGGGTAAAAACCCACGGCACGGCGGTTGGCATCATGGCTGTGGGATACCTTGTGATCCTTTTTCTGGGCAATTCCCCGTACGTCTTGTATGTGCTGATGTTGATTGTCGGTATCGGGTGGGCATCCATTATCAGCCTTCCGTTCGCTATTATGTCTCAGAAGATCGCCCAGAACAAGATGGGGCTCTACATGGGGCTGTTTAATCTCTCCGTGGTTCTGCCTCAGCTGGTGTCCAGCTTTGCGGTCGGCGATATTGTCAGTGCGGCAGATAATAAAACAATCCTGATCCTGGTCTGTTCTTTGACCACCGGGTTCTCAGCCGTTGCGTGGTTCCTTGTCAAAGAACCCAAAGACGAGCAAACGGAAAACCCCGCCTTGCTGGATGAAGAGATTTAGTGACGGCGAAAGAGGGACATTTTAAAAATAAGCTATGTATTGACCAAAAAATGATGGGTTCTAAATTGATACCTACCTGGCTCTGCCCCGAGGTAGTTCATTTACTAATTCCACAATTTATATGCTAAAGTAGAAGTGTTTAGAGCCAGTGAAAAACCATCAAGCCAAATAACTAATTCCATTGGATTAGCATTGAAACACTATAGATTTGTCGCTTTACTACTCTTTGCGGTGACGGTTTTTGCTTGCACCGGTGGAAATGGAACTTATACTCAAGAAGATGGCAGTTCTGGTGTTGATACGATAGAAGTAGATTCATCTGAGTCTCTGCATAAAATGGTACTTGAACACCAAATGACCATCAATCAGCTAAACGAACCGCATATTCAAAATTTTTGGGGGATATATGTAGATGATGATGGCAATATCTACTGGCAGGATAATCGGATTGCAAAACTCCATCAATATTCGCCGTCTGGTGAGTATCTGCACTCGTTCGGGGACGTGGGAAAAGGGCCGGGCGAGTTTAGGTACCTGGAAAGCAGCTCCATATCGGGAGATGCAATTATCATGCTGGACGCTTTTTCGCAGATTGTACACGTTTTCAACAGGCATACAGGTAATCTTCTTCAGTCGGGCGTACTCGAAAGAGAAAATGTCCGGGATAAATATTCTCCGGTACACCGAATTTTGGCCGAAACCGACACCACATTTATTGGAATTCCTCAGCAAAGTGCTTTTTCAAAAGCTGGAAAAGAGAGTATTTCACTTCATAGGTATGCAACCTCAGGCAAGATTTTAGATTATCGCCTGTTAACCTATCGATCAGGGGAGGCGCTTGAGAGCGAGTCAGGAGGCGTTTATAGAAGGACTCCTGTTTCTTTTACAGCAAAATCAGAAATTTTTTTGATTCCGGGTGGGGGGGTTATCCATTCATTTGCAGCGGAACCGATGTTTAATATTTATGACTCATCAGGTGATATTACGCGATCCATATCACTGGATTTTAACCCTGTGAAACTCACCCGGGAGCATATCGACACAGTTATCCAAAATTCGCATCCGATGATAGATCTGGAGTCTGCCGTTAGAGAAGCGGATCATATTCCGGATCGCTGGCCGGTTTGGAGCGAGTATTTTATTTCCGGTGACGGAAATCTTTGGGTAAAGATGAATACCAATCCACCGCATGAAACTGAATGGTGGATCATCTCACTGGATGGCGTTCTTCTGGCCAAAGAAACGTTTGGGGAACTTGGGTCCGTCCACTATGCCAACGCTGAAAATGTTTACTTTTCTACGTTTGTTGAAGAGATACACCAAGTTCATCGGTACAGCCTGGAAATGACAGCGGCCGGTCAGAGATGAAAAACTGGTCGCGACTCAAAAAGATAGGTCAACATCAGAACGTTAAAAATTGCTGAAAATAGTTGCATCGATTGATGAATCTCTTATTTTCTAACAATTCATTTCAAAACCTTTGAATAACAAATCAATAGAACCACGTGCCAGAAAAAAATAAAAAGGCTAAACAACAATCGCCTTCAACGGAAGGGAGCGGAACACTGTTTGATAAATTTTTAAACGGCATTGAAAAAGCGGGAAACAAGCTCCCCGACCCGGCCATGCTTTTTTTCTTGCTGTTGGTCTTTGTCTGGGTGCTCTCCGCTATACTTGCTCCAATTGATTTTGGTGAAGTTCATCCCCTCACCGGCGAAGATCTTGTCATCAACAATCAGCTCACCGGTGATAGCCTGGCATCATTCCTGGCTAATATGATCAACACCTTTGTACTGTTTGCTCCCCTGGGTATTGTGCTGGTAGCTATGCTGGGCGTGGGCGTTGCCGAACACTCGGGCTGGATTGATGCCGGCCTTAAAAAACTTCTCGGGTTTACGCCCCGGTCGCTGCTGACTCCAATGCTGATCCTAATTGCCATTGTGAGTCATACGGCTGCCGATGCCGGCTATGTTCTGGTGATTCCGCTGGGCGGGGTCATTTTTTATGCGGCCGGCCGACATCCACTCGCCGGAATTGCGGCAGCCTTTGCCGGGGTTAGCGGCGGCTTTTCGGCCAACTTCATCCCCTCGGCCATTGATCCGCTCCTGATGAGTTTTACGCTGGAGGCGGCACGAATCCTGGATCCGGCGATTGAGCTGAATCCACTGAACAATATCTACTTCACCGGGCTCTCCAGTATTTTGATCGTAACGGTTGGCTGGTTCATTACCGACAAAATTGTGGAACCCCGCCTGAAAGACATTGAAGTGGATGGTGACGAGGATGAAATGCCAAAGCTTGAAACCGTGACAAAGAAAGAGAGTCGGGCATTCTGGTTGGGCTTTGGCGCGATGATTCTGGGTATCGTCGGCCTGTTTCTGTGGGCCTGGCCTGAAGGCTCAGCTCTTCGCGATCCCAACTGGGACAATCCCGAAGTTAGTTCACTCTTCTCCTTCCAGGCGCCGCTGATGCAGGCGATTGTGCCCCTTATTTTTGTTCTCCTGCTGATACCCGGCGTGGTGTATGGCTATGCTTCAGGCAAATATAAGAGCTCAAAAGATATGATTGACAATATGACCAAGTCGATGGAGAGTATGGGCTACTACGTGGTAATGGCCTTTTTCTGCGCGCTGTTTATTGATGCGTTTGGCAAATCCAACATCGGCCTGATGGTGGCTCTGAAAGGTGCAAATTTCCTTGAAGCTCTCGCGCTTCCCGGATCCATTACGATCGTAGGAATTGTGTTTTTAAGCATGATCGTCAACCTGCTGGTGGGATCCGCCTCGGCGAAGTGGGCGCTGATCGCCCCGATTTTTGTCCCAATGTTGATGCAGCTTGGCATCTCCCCGGATCTGACCCAGGCGGCCTACCGTGTGGGCGACTCCGTATCAAACATCATCACACCCCTGCTTCCCTACTTTCCGTTGGTGGTGGTTTTCTGCAAGCGATATGTGAAGAAAACAGGAATCGGAACGCTCATCTCCATGATGATTCCGTACTCCATTATCTTTGCCGTCACCTGGACACTCTTTCTTCTTGTATACTGGTGGATCGGAATTCCCCTAAGCTTTGAATCAAATTACATCTACCCGGCGCCTTAACGCAGCCTTCATCAGATGAGGGATCATCATCGGACGATTGTTTCTTTCGTCCGATGAATAAGCAAGGCACGGAGTTTACTAACGTCTGACGGGCTGAGGCACCAGACCTGACAGCATGCCCGGCGGGTTTCCGGGTTTCTGTCAGCGCCTGAAACAGGCAGAAGTTAACCGTAGGTCGGATGTCCCGGTCCGGCGGGATTCGAAACCTATTGGAGACAGGGAATCACCTACGAATTGGATTCTTTATCAAAGATTTCCCCATCAACTAAATCTGGTTTGTTTCAAAATAATCGAAGCAGGAGCTTCGATCTACAATAGGGACTCGTCGGACGAAAAAACCAATCGTCCGACGAGGTATCCAATTAGGCTGAGTTTGATATATTTCAAGCTTTGGAAAAAGATAGCAGACACAAATTCGACCGACGAAAAAGGCCGCAAAGCGATCCCTTCGGGGCAATCCTGGGTCGAGTGGTTTCTATCTGGTAATCGCTTTTTTCTTTAACTCACCGAATACTTTTTCCCCCATCTCTTTGGTGCCAATTAAAATTTCACCTTGGGTGGAAGCATAAATATCACCGGATCGATACCCGGTGGCCAGAACGTCATCTATAGCTGCTTCGATATTATCTGCAGCATCAGAAAGATCCAGCGAGTAGCGGCAAAGCATCGCGGCAGAAGCAATCGCGGCAAGAGGATTTGCTTTATTTTCACCCGCGATATCGGGAGCTGAACCGTGAACGGGTTCGTATAGCCCGGTTTTGTCGCCGATACTTGCCGAGGGCAGCATGCCGATAGAACCGGTAAGCATGGAGGCTTCATCACTGAGAATGTCTCCGAACATGTTGCCTGTCAGGATCACGTCAAACTGTCCGGGATTTCGAATGAGTTGCATGGCGCAGTTATCCACGAGCATATGGCTCAGCTCCACGTCCGGGTAGTTGCCGGCAAGGTCCGATACCGTTTGTCGCCAGAGGCGTGATGTATCCAGGATGTTTGATTTATCAACCGAGCAGAGACGGCCGTTTCGTTTCCGGGCTGCTTCAAACGCCTTGCGTGCGACCCGTTCAATTTCTGATTTTGAGTAGACCATTGCGTCAGTCGCTACGGTGTCGCCATCCACCTCTTTGGTGTGTCTCGGCTGACCGAAATAGATGCCTCCCGTAAGCTCGCGAACAATCAGGATATCGGTGCCTTCCAGAATTTCCGGCTTGACGGAGGATGCACCCATTAGGGCAGAATAGATCTTGATCGGCCGGAGATTTGTGTAGGTTCCCAGTGTTTTACGCAACTTTAAAAGCCCGGCCTCTGGACGATGATCGCTTGGAAGATCATCCCATTTGGGTCCGCCAACGGCCCCAAGCAGTACAGCGTCTGATTGCAGGCAGGAGTTGAGTGTGTCGTCTGTAACCGGTGTGCCGTGCTCATCATAGCTGCATCCGCCAAACAGAAAGTTTTTCGTTTGAATGTCTACATCATAAGCTGCACAAGCTGCCTTCAGTATAGTTTCTGCAACAGATGTCACTTCACTTCCAATTCCATCGCCCGGAAGAACGGCTATTTGTTTTGTTGTCATTATTTAGACTTAAAATTATTCAAATTTGGGATAAAAAATCCCCTCTTGCCTTTAAGTGATTCCCTTGGGAAGAGGGGAGGTAAAAGTCTCCTCTACTAAAGGGGATTGGAGTGGGATGTTGAACAGGAGTACGAATCAATTTTTAAACGTTTAGGTTGTCACGGAGCACTGAAAACCACCCTCTGTGTCTCCCCTTTTTAGAGGTTGTGAAAAAAATAGAACAACAAGCATTACAAACACTCGCTATGTGGGCCACGAAGGCACGACGACACAAAGATTTCACGAAGGTTAATTCATTGATATTATTTCACTTCGTGCACCTTCGTAACTTCGCGTCCTCGTGGCAAAAAACAAATGGCTGATATACTTGACTATGTATTTCCTCACAGCCTCTTTAGGGGAGAGTATTACTCTTTTAAATGGAGTTTACCCCTAATTTCAGTCACTTGCCGGTTGCATCATACCGGTTTGGCGCGCATAGGCAAAGATTCCGCCTGCTTCAACAATATCAGCGACACTGCCAAGAGGGCGAATTTTATACTCTTCATTTTGAGTAAGATTCTTCACGACCTGCTTCTCCTGGTCGATCTCCAGTTCGTCGTGTGTGTGAACGTTTTGGCTGAGGTCTTCGAGGCTCTCGTACGGGATGATAAATCCGCCGTCCACAGAATTTCTGTAGAAGATTCGTGCAAAGGTAGGTGCGATAATCGCTTTCACGCCCGCAATTTCAAGGCAGGCCGGCGCGTGTTCACGAGATGAACCGCACCCGAAATTTGGACCACCGACGATAATATTAAATTCACTTTCGGTTTCATCCTCTTTCGTCAGCGGGATGTTCCCCTGTGGCAGGCCGGACTCCTCATCAGGAACCCCCGAAAGGGCATATTTCCCGTACAGTTTCCGCTCTTCAGGATCCTCCAGGCTGTACACAAGATGCGCCGCCGGGATGATTTGATCGGTGTCAATATTCTTGTCAAGGACAAATGCCTTGCCTTTGATTTTTTTTGATTCGTTGCTCATTGAGTTTAGTATTTGCTGTTTTTGAAAAAAGGTTAATGTAAATCCCCTCTTGGGAAGAATATTCAATCTGTGTTCTGTGCCGGAATGAGATTTTAGTCATTTTCATAGCTAATGTAACACCCCTCTGTATCTCCCCTTTTTAGGGGAGAGTTTATCTATCATCTATCATCTATCATCTATCATCTATCATCTAAATCACCGTCTCCTGGATAAATACCCGCGGGTCGGTAATGCTGCCGGTCACGGCCGAGGCGGCGACAGTATAAGGTGAGGCCAGGTAAACAGATGCAGCCTTGGATCCCATCCGGCCGGGATAGTTGCGGTTAGTGGTGGAGATGCAGACTTCTTCTTCATTCAGTCGCCCGAAGGTGTCGGACGGACCGCCAAGGCATGCTGCACAGGAGGCCTGGCCGATTTTGCAGCCGGCTTCTTTAAATATATCCATGAGCGTTTGTCCAAACATCGTCTCCGTTTCAAGGCCTTTGGCTATTTCCGTCGTAGCCGGGACGATGTAGGTGTCGATTTTCAGCGACTTTCCTTTAATAATTTCAGCTGCAGCGCGGAAATCAGACAGTTTCCCCCCGGTGCATGACCCAATGTAGGCACGTGTCAGTTCTGTGCCTTCCAGCTCTTCAGCCGTGGCTTTGTTGTCTGGGCTGTGGGGCTTGGCAACCATTGGGACCATATCTTCGAGGTTGTAGAAATGCTCGCTGTGATACTCTGCATCCGGATCGCTGAAAAATTCCTGAAAGGGTTTATCTGTGCGGGCTTTCACATATTCCCGCGTTACATCATCCGTTTCAACAACACCGTTTTTTCCGCCGGCTTCAATGGCCATATTGGTCAGCGTCATCCGGTCTTCCATCGTAAATGCTTTTACACCTTCACCTGCAAATTCCATGGTTCGGTACGTGGCTCCATCCACTCCAATATCCCCGATAATTTTCAGGATGATATCTTTCGCCATCAGGTAGGGCGGCATTGAGTGACCATCAAAAATAAAACGCATGGTCTCCGGCACTTTTACCCAAAGTTTGCCGGTGCCCATGATAAAGGCGGCATCCGTGTTACCGATGCCGGTGGCAAACTGTCCGAATGCACCCGCGGTACAGGTATGAGAGTCGGTCCCGAACAAGACTTCGCCCGGACGCGTAAATCCCTCCTCGGGAAGTGCCACGTGGCAGACGCCCTTGTAGCGGTCGGTGCCTACATCATAATAGTGGGGCAGATCCTGGTCGGCCGCAAATGCACGAAGAATATCCACATTACGGTTGGCATACTTATCTTTCGTAAAAATGTAGTGATCGGGGATGATTACAAGCTTGTCTTTATCCCAAACACGGGCTTTTTCGCCAAATTCCCGCTGAAAGATCTGGATAGCCGGCGGGCCGCACACATCATGCGTCATCAGCACATCCACATCCACCCAGACGCTTTCGCCCGGGGTGACTTTTTTGTTACCGCTCTTATTTGCGAGAATTTTTTCCGTTAATGTCATTCCCATGGTGTGGTGTTGGTTTTGTCGTGGTTTGATATTAGTTCAATTTGAAATCTTTCTTAAAGAAGTTCCCTTTATTCTGGGTGGATGTTGATCGGAGTTCTCTACTGGAATAAATATTCAGCTATTTTCATAACTAATTAAACACCCCTCTGTTTCTCCCCTTGTTAGGGGAGAATTAAACCCCTCGCTCACGCGAAAAACACGCGTGAGCACTCCCCTCAAGGGGAGATTTTCTCGTATTCACCCACCCGAAGCAATTTTCTGCGGTTCAGGGGCCGGCTGGTTTCTCATCATGGCCATGATGGAGATTAAGTCGTGATCGTCCACAACTTTCTTCTTATCTGCAAGCCGGGTGACGCTCTTGTAGGCTGTGTTCAACTCGTCCTTGTTGAGCTGATAGCCCATCTCTTCGAGTTTCTTGCCAAGAGCAAATCGGCCGGAGTGTTTGCCAATCACGATTTTGTTGCAGGTCAATCCAACCGATTCGGGCGTCATGATTTCATAGCAGAGCGGGTTTTTCAACACACCGTGCTGATGAATTCCGGCTTCATGAGCAAATGCATTATCACCCACAATCGCTTTGTTTGGCTGAACACCTTTGCCGGTAATTTGTGCAAGCAGCTGGCTGGCCGGGTAGATCTCTTTGGTTCTGATACCGGTACTGTAGTTCATGTTATTTTTGCGCGTTTCGATCGCCATCACAATCTCCTCAAGAGAGGCGTTTCCGGCGCGTTCACCGATTCCGTTAATGGTACACTCAACCTGCTCGGCACCGTTTTGAACGGCAAAAAGCGAATTGGCCACGGCAAGTCCCAGGTCGTTGTGGCAGTGCACGCTGAGTACGGCGTCATCAATATTTGAGACATTTTCCTTGATCCCTTTGATAAGCTCGCCAAACTCCCACGGGAGCGCATAGCCCACGGTGTCGGGAACGTTAATCACGGTTGCCCCCGCGCTGATGGCCGCTTCGAAGATTTCGTATAAGAACTGCGGATCGCTGCGGGATGCATCTTCGGCGGAAAATTCCACATCATCGCAGTAGGAGCGGGCCAGCTCCACAGCTTTCACGGCTGAATCAACTACTTCCTCCCGTGTTTTGCAGAGTTTGTATTTCATGTGGATATCGGAGGTGGCGATGAAGGTGTGAATTCTTGGTTTTCTCGCTTTTTCAACAGCTTTTGCAGCTGTTTCAATATCAATGGGGCGTGTGCGGCAAAGTCCGGCAACACTGCTTTCTGTAACGGTTTCTGCAATCTTTTTAACCGTATCAAAATCGCCGTCGGATGCAATTGGGAAACCAGCCTCAATTACGTCGGCACCCAGGCGTTCAAGCTGTCGAGCAAGCCTGAGTTTTTCGCTTTTGTTCATGCTGTATCCGGGGGATTGTTCACCATCCCGGAGAGTGGTATCGAAAATCTGGATCTGTCTGTTCATAACTCTGAAAAAATTTAATTGGAATGATCTGTTTGCAAACTGGGTCGGGTGGTGAGTAGATATTCAGCCGGACCGGCCAGATGATCAACCAGGTGGAAGATTCCGTGCGGTTTAGTGAACCTGTACTTCATTCTGATCCTCCGTTTCATTAGACGTTTTCGTTGAATGATGCATCAAATAGTAGTTCATGCTGTCGGCAAGAGCCTGCCAGCTGGCATCGACAATATTTTTTGAAACTCCAACGGTACCCCAGGAGTTGCTGTTCTGGCCAGAGTCGATTAACACGCGTACACTGGCACCGGTACCATCTTTTTCATTCAATACACGAACTTTATAATCTTTCAATACGATATCCGCTATGTCGGGGTAAAACTTACAGAGAGCTTTACGCAGTGCCGAGTCGAGCGCATGAACGGGCCCGTTTCCCTCTGCCGCACTATGTTCGATCTGTCCATTTACATTTACGCGGATCGTGGCCTCAGATCTTGAATTTCCATGAGAGTCGCGGTCCATGATGACCCGGAATCCTTTCAGTTCAAAGAGGTCGTTCCACGGTTCACTCATTTTTTTCACAAGAAGCTCGAAGGATGCTTCAGCCGCCTCAAACTGGAATCCTTCATTTTCAAGCTGTTTCAGCCTGTTCACAATAGCGTGTACTTCTCCGTTGGTGCTTGTAAGATCGATTCCAAGTTCCTGCGATTTATAGAGCACATTACTTTTTCCGGAGAGATCAGAAACCAGGACCCTGCGCTTGTTGCCAACATCCTCCGGCTTGATATGTTCGTAGCTCTGTTCATTTTTCATAACAGCACTCACATGCACACCGCCTTTATGGGCAAAGGCGCTGCGGCCTGTAAATGGCATTTTATAGTCGGGTGCAACGTTTGCAATTTCACTGACGAACCCGGAGAGTGATGTAAGCTGATTCATGCTGCTGTCCGGAATGCAGCTATAATTCTGTTTAATCTGGAGATTCGGGATTACAGAGCAGAGATTTGTATTACCACAGCGCTCACCATACCCGTTGATGGTGCCCTGGACATGTTCACATCCGGCTTCTACTGCAGCCAGGCTGTTGGCCACGGCAAGCTCGGAATCGTTATGGGCGTGAATGCCGAGTCGTTCTGTAGTGGAAGCGAAAACCTTTTCAACGATGTCTGTAATTTCATTTGTCAGCGATCCGCCGTTGGTATCGCAGAGAACAAGTGTATCTGCGCCGGCACGTTCCGCTGCTTTCAGCGTCTCGATTGCATAGTCGGGATTGTCTTTATAGCCATCAAAGAAATGCTCTGCATCGTAGATGACTTCTTTATCGTGTTGTTTCAGATAAGAGACGGAGTGGCGGATAATCTCCAGGTTCTCTTCCGGGGTGATCTTTAGCGCTTCATCAACATGCAGGAGCCACGATTTACCAAATATCGATACAACATCGGTATCGGCCTCAATAAGAAACCGAATATTTTTGTCGTCTTCGGGCATCGATCCGGCTCTGCACGTGCTCCCAAAAGCCACAATTTTGGCATGAGAAAATGAATGTTCCCTGGCACGCTTGAAAAACTCCAGGTCCTTCGGGTTGGATCCGGGCCATCCACCCTCAATATAGTCCACGCCAAACTGATCAAGACGTTTCGCAATACGGATCTTGTCATTGGCTGACAGGCAGACTTTCTCTCCCTGCGTGCCGTCCCGCAATGTGGTATCGAATATCTGGATGGTTTTGGACATCAGTTGAGAATATTGGGTTGCTTGTGTTTAATTTGGGTTTATTTGATCCCCTCTTGAGAGGGGAAAAGTGAGTGTTAAAGGCGCAGCCTATGAACACGATCGAGGGGTGTGTTGAAAAAGTGTTGAGGCATGAATGAAGTTCATTTATGCTTCAACACTCAGTATACATCCCCCTCAGTCCCCCTTTGATATGGGGGAGTTACTCACTCCGCTGGCTGTGCCTCTTTTTTTGGTTCCGATTCTTTATCATTATGAATCCAGTTCATCATGGAGCGGAGGTCTTTGCCGATTTTTTCAATCTGGTGCTGATCGAGATTATCCCGCATCTTTTTAAGGTTTGGCAGACCGTCAGCACTCTCCTTCATCCACTCTTTGGCAAATGTGCCGTTTTGGACTTCGCCGAGAATATCCTTCATGCGTTTCTTTGTATCCGCATCAATCACACGATCTCCACGACTCAATCCGCCATACTCCGCCGTTTCGCTAACCGAATAGTACATTCCTTCAATACCGCCCTCATACATCAGGTCAACAATAAGTTTCAGCTCGTGCAGGCATTCGAAATATGCAATTTCGGGTTGATAGCCAGCCTCAACCAACGTTTCGAAGCCCGCTTTCACAAGCTCACTGGCACCACCGCAGAGAACAGCCTGTTCTCCAAAGAGGTCGGTCTCTGTTTCTTCTTTAAAGGTGGTTTCCAGAACACCGGCCCGTGTTCCGCCGATTGCCTTGGCATAGGCAAGAGCCGTATCCTTGGCACTGCCGCTGGCATCCTGGTAGATGGCAAACAGACAGGGAACACCGGACTCCTGAGTAAATACACGGCGAACGAGATGCCCCGGCCCCTTGGGAGCCACCATAAAAACGTCGACGCTTTCGGGGGGTACAATTCCGTCGAAATGGATATTAAATCCATGGGCAAAGGCAAGCGCATCTCCTTTTTCTATATGGGGTTCAATATCCGATGTATACACGCGGGCCTGGTGCTGATCGGGTATCAATATCATGATGATATTGCCTCGTTTCGCTGCTTCGGCCGTTTCAATGACTTCGAGGCCGGCCTCTTCTGCATCCTGCCAGGACGAGCTGTTCTTTCGAAGGCCAACTACGACGTCAACGCCGCTGTCTTTCAGATTCAGTGCATGAGCATGACCCTGGCTGCCGTAGCCAATAACGGCTACGGTCTTACCAGCCAGGGCATTGAGGTCACCATCGGTGTTGTAGTATACTTTAGCTTTCATTGAGTTTGTTTGTGTTGGTATTGGTTTTTATTCAATTGGTTTTTAAAAGTCCCCTTTTGAGAGGGGAAAAGGATGTGAAAGTAGCCGAAGGCTGTCTTTCACGCCCAGGGGTGTGTTTCTATTTCCGATTCGGAAGCCCTGCCGGACACACCCCTGATCAATCGCTGAACGCCATTGACCTGTTCCCACTTCCCAAAGGGATCCGTTTGGGGCGAGAGGGGAGTTTGTAATCGGTTTCAATAAATCCCCATCACGCCTTTCCTTTAAATTCGCGTTTGGTTGCAACGGCGCCGGTTCGTGCAACGGACGAGATCCCGTGGGGTCGAAGAACTTCGATCAAGGCGTCAATTTTGTCGCGTATGCCGGTCACCTCAAGGGAGATCTTGTTCGGGCTGAGATCAATCACTTTGGCTTTAAAGGCCTGTGCAATCAGCATAATCTCGGTTCGGTTATCCGAAGAGCTGGCTACTTTAATCAGCGCAAGCTCCCGTTCAATAAATTTCTCATTGGTCAGGTTGGTGACTTTTTTAACATCCACCACGTTGTGAAGAAGCTTGGTGATCTGCTCCACAATCTCCTCGCTGCCGGTGGTTGTGAGGGTGATCCGGGCCATACCCGGTTCTGCCTCGGAGGCAAAGGTGATACTGTCGATTTCAAACCCTTTGCCGCTGAAAATGCCTATAATCCGTGAAAATGTGTTTAAATTGTGCTTAACAAGCACTGAGAGGGTATTTTTTGTGGAATCGGAAACAGAAGCGATAGAGTTTGTGCTCATTGCTGTGCTGCCTCATCAGATTCAACCATCTCATTCAATGCGGCTCCGGAGGGGACCATCGGGTAGCAGTTTTCCGTCTCCACCACACGGAAGTCCATTAATACCGGTCCGTCATCAATTTTCATCGCTTTTTCGAGGACATCCCGCATCTCGGAAGGCGTTGTGGCGCGCATGGCCGTTGCGCCATAGCTTTCAGCCATTTTTACAAAATCGGGGTTGTTTTTGCCGAACACGGAGTAGCTGGTTCGGTTTTTGTAGAAGAGCTGCTGCCACTGCCTTACCATGCCGAGGCAGCTGTTGTTCATAAGGGCGATCTTGACGGGAATATTGTATTCCACAGCGGTCATCAATTCATAGGAGGACATCTGGAAGCCGCCGTCGCCCGTGATACAGACCACATCGCGGTCCGGACAGGCAATGGCGGCCCCGATTGCGGCCGGAAACCCGTAGCCCATCGTGCCGAGCCCTCCCGATGAGATCCAGGATCGCGGGTAGTTATATTGATAGTGCTGGGCCGCCCACATTTGATGTTGCCCCACATCTGTAACGACAATAGCGTTGCCATTTGTTACTTCTGAGATCATTTTCACCATATGTTGCGGATAGATTTTATCATCAGCTTTTGGCACTTTCAGTGGATGCTCTTTCTGCCAGGTGTGAATCTGGTCCCACCACTCATCAATGGATGGTGATTCGATCATCTTATCCATCACTGGAAGCACCTGTTTCACATCGCCAACAATAGGCACTTCTGTCGGCACATTTTTGCCGATACTTGACGGGTCGATGTCGATATGAATTTTTCGGGAGTTCTGTGAGAATCCGTCAAGACGGCCGGTTACCCGGTCATCAAAACGGGCGCCCACACAGAGAAGGATATCGCAATCCGACATCGCCATGTTAGCATACCAGGTGCCGTGCATGCCCAGCATTCCAAGTGATTGCGGTTTGGTTTCCGGGAATCCGCCAAGTCCCATTAAAGTAGTTGTGATCGGAATATTGTGCCGTTCGGCCATGGCCGTAAGCTCTTCCCACGCTTCCCCGAGTATTACGCCTCCTCCGGCATAGATCAGCGGTTTTTTGGCTTCGCTAAGCATTTTGGCTGCTTTAGCAATTTGCGTGTAATGACCCTGAGTCGTAGGCTTATAGCTGGGAATCTGGACAGTTTTGCTGCCGGTGTACCGGCCGGAAGTGTTCAGCATATCCTTCGGAAGATCGATCAGTACGGGGCCGGGCCGTCCGCTGGTTGCAATATGAAAGGCCTCGCGAATGCACTCTTCAAGCTTATCAACCTCGCGTACGAGATAGCTGTGCTTGGTGATGGGACGTGTGATACCCACAATATCCGCCTCCTGGAAGGCATCGTTTCCAATAACACCGGTGGGAACCTGCCCGGTAAGCACTACGAGGGGGATGGAATCCATCGCGGCCGTTGCTATTCCTGTAACGGTATTGGTTCCGCCCGGGCCAGACGTTGCAAGAACAACACCCGCTTTACCGGTTGCCCTGGCATAACCGTCAGCCGCATGCGTGCCGGCCTGTTCATGCCGTATGAGGTAGTGATTGATGTCATGACAGTCGAAAAGCTGGTCATAAATTGGCAGAACAGCTCCCCCGGGATAACCGAAGACAGTGTCAACACCTACATCGGTGAGGGTTTTGATAAGAATTTCTGCACCATTGAAAAACTCTACATCCTGCTCGGGAGCGGCTGATTTTATGGACTCTAAAAAAGGGGCGCGTTTTTCAGGGTCGGAAGCTTGTTGTTTGGCTGGTTTCATTGACATATGGATGTACGTTTCCCGCCGGAGGTCAAAATTTAGGGAGTGTCAAGGATTCTAAATTCTAATCTCCGGCTGATTATTTAGCTCAGGCTCAGAATTAGAATGTTTAGAATTAGGATAGATAGCAGGGACAGTTCCAGTATAGACTGAAGGCTGTCAACAGTTATAACTGATACGATAGGTAAGGCGTTATCATCAGCAACAGAAAATGCCCGGCTGCCGATAAAACGGCTGTTTTCAAGGCTTGTAAGAATTTCTGTGTTAGACAAAATGTATCAGTTCTTTAATTCATCTTCAGTATATGCGTATGAGATTTTGCTGTCAAGAAAAATATTCATTAATTGGTGCGAGTGTCTATGTTTGTGTATATGAAATCATTAAAAGCGCTTTCATAAAAAAATTTATTGAAGCCTAAGTTGAATAATAACAGTTACAAATAAGATTTATAAGAATGGAAGAAAAAATAAACAAATACAGTTCGCGTCTTACTGAATCTCAGTCTCAGGTAGGGTCGAAAGCGATGCTGTATGCCACCGGATTGAGCGAGGATGACATGAAAAAGGCCCAGGTTGGAATTGCAAGTACCGGCTGGGATGGTAATCCATGCAATATGCACCTGAACGATCTGGCCGCTGTGGCTAAGAAAAGCGTGTGGGACAACGACCTGGTGGGATTCATGTTCCACTCCATCGGGGTGAGCGACGGGATCTCCATGGGAACACAGGGAATGAAGTTTTCGCTGCCCTCCAGGGATATCATCGCCGACTCCATCGAGACGGTGATGAACGCGCAGTGGTATGATGCCAATATATCCGTGGTGGGATGCGACAAGAACATGCCCGGCGCCGTGATGGCGATGGGCCGGCTGAACCGTCCGTCGATTATGATTTACGGCGGTACCATTAGGCCCGGGAACCTGAACGGGGAGAAGCTTGATATTGTATCGGCATTTGAATCGTACGGGAAGTTTCTGTCTGATGAAATTGATGAGGAGCAGATGAACCGGGTGCTGAAACATGCGTGCCCCGGCGCTGGCGCTTGCGGCGGAATGTACACGGCCAACACCATGGCCTCGGCCATTGAGACGCTGGGGATGAGCCTGCCGTTCAGCTCCTCTATTCCGGCAACGCATAAAGAAAAACAGAAAGAGTGCGAAAAAGCAGGGGCGGCGATCTACACCCTGCTGGAAAAGGATTTGAAACCGCTGGATATCATCACAAAAAAATCGCTCGAAAATGCAGTGGCGATGATCATCGCGCTGGGCGGATCAACAAACGCGGTGATGCACATGCTGGCCATTGCGCATGCCGCTAATGTGGATTTCACGATTGATGACTTCCAAAAAGTGAGCGATCGCACGCCCTTCCTGGCCGACCTGAAACCGAGCGGCAAATATGTGATGGAGGATCTCTACAATGTGGGCGGCGTACCCGCAGTTCAGAAACTGCTGATCAAAGAGGGATTGCTCGACGGAAGCTGCATGACGGTGACGGGCAAAACACTGGAAGAAAATGTAGCGGATCTTCCCAGTTTGCTTGAAGAGCAGAACGTTATTCACCCTGTCTCGAACCCCGTGAAGAAAACGGGGCATTTACAGATTCTTTATGGAAATCTGGCTGAGGGGGGATCTGTGGCCAAGATCACCGGGAAGGAGGGGACCAAATTTTCCGGTCCGGCCCGCGTGTTTGAATCGGAAGAGGATGCGCTGGAGGGAATTCGTGGTGGCAAGGTAAAAAAGGGAGATGTGGTAGTGATCCGCTACGAAGGCCCCAAAGGCGGACCCGGCATGCGGGAGATGCTCTCCATTACCGCGGCC
>JAAAOB010000097.1 GCA_009909035.1 Bacteroidota bacterium | reverse complement strand
ATCCCATTGAGAGTGCGCAGCAAGCCGTTGACTCACTACATGCTAAGGGTGCAGAGGTTATTGTGGCGATCACTCACTCAGGTGTAGAGGAAGATCGACAGCTTGCAAGGAAGGTGCCGGGAGTTCACATCATTGTTGGTGGTCATTCTCATACTGAGCTGAGTGAACCAGTTGAGGTTAATGATACCATAATTGTTCAGGCCGGCAAATATCTGGAGCATCTGGGGAGGATCGAGCTGAGCTGGGACCGTGATGCAAATCAACTTATCGTTCGTAATGAGCAGAATCGAAAACCCTACCTGATTCCAATTTCAGATGTGTCTGAAATAAACCCGGAGATACAGAGAGAAGTGGATCAGTACGAAGAGTTTCTGGATCAGTGGGTTGATACGCTCACGAACGGAAGGGTTGAGACGGTCAGGCAGGTCGTTGCGGAATCTGAGTTCAACTTGCAGCGGGCTGCCCACAGCGAAGCGACAATAGGAAATTTCATTACAGATGCCATGAAGTTTTCGGCTGAACGCAGAACGGGGCTGGATGTTCACGCTGCAGTACAGGCTAATGGTGCCATTCGTGCTGAAATTGTAACCGGCAGAGAAGCGTGGTCGCAGGGCCAAATCTCTTTTTACGACATGATGATGGCGGCCAGCCTCGGGTCAGGCGATGACGGCCGGCCCGGATATCCGCTCGTTTCATTCTATCTGACAGGCGGCGAGGTGGTCACAGCACTGGAGCTTTCCGTTCTTCTCTCCGAACTGCTTGACTACTCCTACTTTTTACAGCTATCAGGGTTGAAGGTGAGTTATGATCCCGAAAGAGCAATCCTTTTCCGAATTCCCTTTAGCGGCACACCCGTACCTGCCAGGCGGGCAGTACTAAGTGCCGAAATTGAGACTGCTGAAGGCAACTGGAAAAAGCTCAATCGTGGTGATGAGCAACTTTACCATATTGTGACCGACCGCTACATTGCGGAGTTTCTTCCCGAAGTGGGGAATTTGCTACCCGGATTTACCATTACGCTGAAAGATGAAACGGGAGAACCGATCTCACTGGATAACGCCGTGATGATGACGCAACAAGGTGAACTGAAAGTTTGGCAAGCCCTGCTTGATTACACCTACAGCCTTAGGAAACATCAGGGTGAGATTGCCGCACTGCCTGTTGAGTACTCGAATTTTCAGGGGAGAATTGCTTTCCGTGATGCATCTCCCGTCTGGCTCTGGCCAGTTGCGATATCCGCAGGTTTCATTTTTCTGCTTACAGTTGGCTGGTTGGGTTATCGAAGGAGCCGAAAGGAAGGCATGAAGTAAGTTTCGCCATAAAAAAAGTGGATACCGATGCGGCATCCACTTTCAGATGTAATATCGACTAACGGTTTAAGAATTGAGGGAATAGTCGAGGGTGATTTCGCAATCCAGTACTTTAGATACCGGGCATCCCTCTTTGGCACCATTTGCGATTTCATCAAATTCATCTTCATCAATCTCGGGCACGCTCGCATCTAATTTCAGATCGACCTTGGTGATGGCCCATCCGCCGTCTACCTGTTCAAGGTTCACGTGCGCTTCGGTGTGCAGCGAATCGGGAGTGTAACCCGCTTTTCCGAGCTCTACACTTAAGGCCATAGCGTAACAACCTGCATGGGCTGCCCCGATTAGTTCCTCCGGGTTGGTACCCGCTTTTCCATCTTCATTTTCAAACCGGAGCTTAACCGAATAGGGTTGCTCATGGAGTACACCGCTTTGGGTGGTTAACATTCCGGACCCGTCTTCTGCTGATCCTTTCCAAAGTGCTTCTGCTCTGCGTTTCATAGTTATCCTCTATTTTAAAGTTAGAATGTATAGTGTAAAACTCTTCATCTATGTATGATTAAGAGGGCGTTCGAGATCGATCGCTCGCCTTCGTGATCAAACTCAAGATTATCACTCGGATAATTCACAATTCCAGATTTCGAGGGTGTATCAATCCACATTGTGGTAGACCCTCCTCCGTCCAGGTTCAGTGCGCGCACGGCTCCGAGCTCCTTGAGGAACTCAGCAAGTTCCCGAATCGTCATTCCGTATGACTGGAATGAACGCCCATCTATGGTAACCAAATAGAGCCTGTTGTCGTTTGTCAGGGCTACGGCCGTTCTGGGATGCCGGTTTTCATGAAAGGGATCTTGGACGAAAGGCTCTATTTTGCCACGGTATATTAAAAGCGGGCCGGAGCTCATCACAGTGGGGTATTTTATTTCCTTCCAGCCTTCTTGCGGCTTTTTGATAATCTCGAGATCACCATTTTCAGTAATTGCAATTCCGCTGTTATCAATATAGAGGTTTCTTCTTGCAACACCCTCCGATATCACTTTGCCATCAATTTTTAAGAAAGGAATCGGATTTCCGCCTTCCCGATTAAAAAAGCTGCCGTTTATAGCTGCAATTGCCTCTCTGCGCTCCGCCAAACGGCTGGTTTGATAAAGTGAGTCAGCGTCAAATGCCACCTGGGTCCGAACGTTGCTGCTGTCGAGCCAAACTTCGATGAGATTGATGCTCTGTTTAGAATCGTAGAGTTTATCACCAAGATAATGTTTCCAATACACCCCGGTTTCCATTCTGACGGTTTCCCATTGAAGAGTATCAGCTTCAGGCTGGCCAACTGCATTCTGTAAAAAAGCGGAGTAGACAGTGATTGTTGCCAGCAAGACGGCCGGTATGGACCTCTTGGAAAAAATTCCGGAAATAGTGATGTATCTGCTCATCATGAACTCAACCCATCCTGATTCATATGGATAAATTCATGGTAAGACACGTGCTTTTTAAAAACAACAAGAGAGGCAGATGGAGCGGTTGATTGAAATGCAGGTTAAATAAAATCAATAGGATAATAAAACCATATGAATCAAAATAACTTTCCAATAGACTCCATTTAATAGCTGAGAGAGTGATGAAAGATCAAATTTTTAGTAACAATGAAAGTCATATGACGTAGAGCTTTGGCATAAAACAACTTGAAAGAATCAAAAAGAAGTGTTCGGTATGAAAGGAAAAAAACTCTGGATTTCACTCCTCGTCATCATTGTCCTCGTCAGCGGCGGTTTCTATTTCACTCAAAGCAGTTCATCCAACCAGGATCAGCAGGAAGATCCGTTTGTTGTAGCTGAAGTCGGAACGGTTATTGAAAAAGCGCTGGCTGTCGGTACAATCGAGCCTGAGAATGAAATTGAAATTAAATCCAAGATTTCCGGCGTAGTGAGTAAAATCTATGCTGAGCCGGGTGAATATGTGAGGGAAGGTGATCCGCTGATCGAAGTGAAACCGGATCCGACTCCGCTGGAGCTTGCCGAGGCGAAGCGAAATCTCGAGCGTACTCAGATTGAGAAAGAGAGTCTCAAAACTGAGATGGAGCGAATGCAGTCACTGATGGATAAGAACCTCGTATCTGAAAAAGAATATGATGAGATTCAACAACAGTATGACGATGTAAAAATCCGCCTCCAGATCAGTCAGGAACGGCTTGACCTTCTTGAGTCGGGTAAAGTTTCGATTGGTGATACGGTCATAGAGTCGGTCATTCGCGCTCCGGTTGACGGGTATATCCTCGAAAAAATGGTCGATATCGGAGAACCTGTGGTGCCGCTTACATCATACCAGGCAGGTACGGCACTCATGAGCATCGCGGGTATGGATAAGCTCCTCTTTAAAGGCACTGTGGACGAAATTGATGTCGGGAAGATGGCGGAAGGAATGGCGGCTGAGATCAAGATCGGTGCATTGCCCGATGCGGTTGTCTATGGTGAAGTGTCACGTATTTCACTCAAAGCGACACAAGAAGATAACGCCACTGTATTTCCGGTTGAGATTACCATTACTGATACAAATGGTGTGACGCTGCGTGCAGGTTATTCCGCCAACGCAGATATCATTATTGAGCGGATGGATGAAGTTGTGACCATTCCGGAGCGTGTTATCACAATGAAAGAGGGCAAGAACTTTGTAGAGATTCCCGGTGATGAACCCGGTAGCAAGGTTGAGAAAGAGGTTGAACTCGGGTTGAGCGATGCCATTACCGTTGCCGTAACCGATGGGCTTGCTGAGGGCGACAAGGTGTATGAAAAACCGGTCCAAACACTGACAGTCCGGTAATGGATAAAGGCCGCTGAGACAATCAGACGGCCTTTTTTAACCGGCAGACGGTTCAGAAATAAAAGAAAAGGAACCATAGCATTATCATGTCGATATTTTCACTCTTCAAAGATCTCTTCAGGAATTTAAATCAGCAGCGGCTTCGCAGTTTTCTCACTGTATTTGGAATTATGTGGGGAACCGCAACGCTGATTTTGCTGCTCGCCTTCGGAGTCGGATTTCGTGATCAAACCGTTTTAAATATGCGCGGTATGGGAGATCAGCTCGCAATTATGTTTCCCGGACAGACAACCAAAGCGTTTGAGGGGTACGGAGTAGGCCGCCCCATTCGATTTCGTGAACCCGATGCCTGGATGCTCAGAGACCAGATTCCAGAAATAGATATCGTACTCCCCGAGTATATGCAGAGTTTGCAGATCAGTAATGGTGAAAAGCGCAGAAATTCCTCGGTTGGTGGTGTTTATCCGGAGTATCAGCAGGTTCGTAACATGTTTGAACGTCCCGGCGGGCGGTGGCTCAATAAGCGCGATATCGACGAGCAGAGGCGAGTTATTTTCCTGGGGTATCGGCTGGCGGAGAATCTTTTCGAAGATGAAGATCCTGTAGGCAAAAAAGTGATGGTGCGAGATACGCCGTTCACGGTCATCGGCATACTGCAGGAGAAGATCCAGAACTCATCCTACTCACAGCGGGATATGGACCGGGCTTTTATCCCCGCAACTACATTTTCTACCATGATGGGCACTGATATGCTGAATAACATCATCTATACGCCTCATAACCCCGATATGGCGGAATCGATTCGGGACCGTGTATACGAGGTGATGGGCCAGAAGTACAGCTTTGATCCCTTAGACAGGGATGCGCTCGGAATTTGGGATACAAATGAGTTCTGGTCGTTTATCAACATTATGTTTTTGGGAATCAACGGCTTTTTGGGGCTGATAGGCTTTTTTACCCTTGCGGTCGGAGGTATCGGTGTTGCCAACATTATGTTTGTGGTGGTTCAAGAACGAATGAAGGAGATTGGAATACGCCGATCGGTGGGAGCAAGAAGGCACCACATTATGGGGCAGTTCTTCCTGGAAACATTTCTGATTATCGGAGTGGGAGCGGCAGCCGGTTACGCGATAGGATGGTTGCTGGTTCAGGCTACACAGAATATTCCCATCAAAGAGTTTGTAGGTGCTCCCTACTTTTCGCCCGGAGTGGGGCTGATTGCTTTTTCGGTCTTGGGACTTGTGGGATTTGCGGCCGGCCTGATGCCCGCTTGGAGGGCATCCCGGCTTGATATTGTAGAGTGCCTGAGAAGATAATCATGTAATGATTAAACTAATGAATTGGAAGAATTGAGGTAAAATAGAGTATGTGGAGATCACTCTTTATAGAATTTTTTGCAGATATCGGGAAGCAGAAGCTTCGTTCGTTTCTTACCCTCATCGCGATTGCATGGGGAACTCTCTCCGTAGTTTTGCTGCTGGCCTTTGGCCGGGGGCTTGGCACAAGTTTGATGGAGGGGATGCTTGGGGCCGGTAACCAGGTAATTGTCATTTATGGCGGTCAGACCAGCATGAATTATGAGGGTTTGGGTATTGGGCGATCCATCCGCTTTACAGAGGATGACGTAAAAATGCTGGATCAGGCTATACCTGAAATCCAGTATTCCAGTCCGCAGTATGGAAGGTGGGGTGCCACCATTGAGTATGGAGAGGTACGAACCAATACCTATATGGAGGGCGTGAATCCTGATTTCCAGATTATGAGAACCATGTATAATGTACAGGGAGGGCGATTCATAAATGAAAAAGATGTAGATGAAGCACGCCGCGTACTTTTTCTTGGAGATGATATTGCAGTGCAGGTGTTTGGTGAAGAAGATCCGATCGGCAAAGAGGTAATGTTGAATAACACACCGTTTACCGTAGTAGGAACCATGCAGTCGAAAATGCAGACCTCTATGAATAACGGCCCGGATGCCGAAAGAGCGATCATTCCATACACTACTTTTCGAAATATCTACGGAAATCGAAATGTTGGCTCTATTCTGATTCGTCCGCATGATCCGTCTCAACAAGAGCTGATTAAAACCAAAGTCACCAATCTGCTTTCGGCGAAGTACAAATTTGATCCTTCTGACGAACAGGCTATGCCGATGTGGGATTTTATCGAAATGGAAGAGATGAACCAGAAAGTGGCTACCGGCCTGGAGATTTTCCTTTTTACCGTCGGTTTTTTTACGCTCATGATCGCCGGGGTTGGTGTGGCCAATATCATGTTTGTAGTGGTAAAAGAGCGTACGCGTGAAATCGGCATCAAGTTGGCGGTAGGAGCCCGTAAGATTCATATCATGATTCAATTCATCTTTGAATCGCTCTTTATCTCCTTTATGGGGGGCTTTTTGGGGCTCGCTGTCTCCACCGCAATCGTTTACGCTGTTTTGGCACTGAATCTTGGGGAGAGCGAGGGTGCCGGGCAGTTTTTGGGTAAGCCGGAGATTTCAGTGCTGGCGGTGGCGGTAACTATCGGCGTACTCGCTTTGATCGGCCTTATCGCGGGGATCTTCCCTGCCATGAAAGCTGCAAAAGTGGATCCTGTTGTGTCTTTGAGATATGAATGATCTTGTCAGAGATGGGTTGTGGCGGAGTTACTTAACCAAAATCATTTTTTGAGTAAAAACATCGGAGTTTGTCTTCAATCGATAAAAATAGACGCCACTTGAGAGAGTGCTGCCGTTAAAAAGAACCTGGTAGTAACCTCGCTCCTTATTGACTCTGTCAAGCGTGGCCACGTGCACACCGGCAAGATCGTAAACGTCGAGCGATATTTTGCTCGTTTCTGATAGGTAATACCGTATTGTGGTTATCGGATTCTTTTTCTCACTGGGGATCTCATTCTGACATTGCTTAGATAAGGCTGGA
>JAAAOB010000066.1 GCA_009909035.1 Bacteroidota bacterium | reverse complement strand
TGTGCCGGAAAACCGGTGGCAGTGGGCTTCGGAGGAGGATCGCCGGCGATACAGAGATTTACGTGAGAGCAGCGATAATGCCCAAAATCAGCTGCCGGCAATCGGGGCCCTGCTTGTTGTAAACCGGGTGGTTAGTGCGATCAGCGCCTACCGGCAGGCACGCGATCTGGTACCGGGACCGGATATCGTTTTTTCACCGGTGATCAACCACGGCTCCGGCGATAATGGATTTATGGCCAATGTTTCGTTTAGATTCTAACGAAAATGAATCGCTGGAAACTTATCTTTGAATACGATGGAACGCATTTCAGTGGTTGGCAGACTCAACCTGCCGAGCGGACGGCAGAGGGGGAAGCAGAGGCTGCCTTCGCAACGTTTTTCCAGGTGCCCATAGAAATTGTTGGTCAGGGCAGAACGGATGCCGGAGTTCACGCCAGGGCCCAGACTGCTCATGCCGACCTCCCTGACGGCACCTCTTCCCGGAAATTGATGCATGCCATGAAAGGTCTTCTTCCTCATGATCTTGCGCTGACAGATATGGCGAAGGCGGCTCCAGATTTTCACGCCCGGTTTCATGCCACATCCCGGCGATACTCCTATCATGTTGTGTTCCGGAAGTCGCCGTTACAGCATAAACGTGCATGGAACTGTGGGTTTCAACCCGATCATGTATTGCTGAATGATCTTGCGTCATCGCTTGAAGGTGCGCATAATTTCATCAATTTCTGTATTCCACCGGATGGAACAAAGAGCACTACAGAATGTGTAATTAGTGAAAGCTGCTGGCTGACCAAGGATGAAGGGCTGGTTTACTACATAGAAGGCAATCGTTTCCTGCGGCACATGGTGCGCAGGATTGTCGGCGGTATGATACAAACGGCGGCCGGACGTCTGGACGCCAAAGATTTTGATGGACTTCTGAATGGCCGCGAAGTCAGGCAAAAAGCACATTCAGCCCCGCCTCATGCTCTTTACCTCGAAAACGTAATGTATCCAATGAAAAATTGCGAGTTGACCGATGAAAGAACCTGAAACACACCATCTGATGTCCGATCATGAGGAATTTAGCATAAACGTGCCGTACCAGGTGGTTGAAAGCGGGGAAAGAGGAGTACAAAAACCACTGATAATCTATCTGCATGGCTTTGGACAGACACTTGAGTCGTTCAAAGATGATGCCGGTTCTCTTTTTTGGCTGGAGGCGTATCACCTGTTCATACAGGCACCGTACCCGTTGTACGATCGGTCTCGACGGAAAAAAATTCGTGATTGGGGCAGGTCCTGGTATCTGTATGACGGTGACCAAGAGCAGTTTCGGAAATCTTTGGATCATGCGTCTCACTTTGTGCATCGCATCATTCAGAAAGTTGCTGATTCGGTGCCGGCCACCCGGGTCTGCCTGATCGGTTTTTCCATGGGAGGATACCTGGCAGGATATCATGCTATACGCTATCCTGACCATGTAAATGAGTTAATTATGTATGGTGCAAGATATAAAAGTGAATTTCTAATTGGAGGTTACGAAAAAATTTCCCATCAAAGTATTTTAGGTTTACATGGAAATGACGATAAGAATGTAGAACCAGGGCCTCAAAAAGAAGAAATGAGACGTTTGAGGCAGCATGAGATTGACGCGGCTTTTGAAGACGTCAACGAATCGCACAGGTTTTCGAAGGCAGGTGCCGGTATAATGCTGGACTGGCTGGCCGATAAAGGCTATAAATGTAAGCCTGACAATACTTTTAATTAAAATTTCTTTACTTTACTAAAGATTAATATTTCATTATCTGAACGAATCTTATGTCTACATCAACAGATGAAAAACAACCGATGAGTATACTTGTGGTCGAGGACGATCCAACGGTACGTACTCTGGTCAAAGCAATATTAGAGCATAAAGGTAATTCAGTTTCAATCGCTGAGACAGCTGAAGAAGGAGAAAAACTTGCATTTTCTGATGAGTTCGATATGATCGTACTTGATCTTCGCCTTCCGGATGGAAACGGTTACGATGTATGCGCGAACATACGGGAAAAGGGAATCGTTACTCCCGTTCTTGTGCTGTCAGCTGAGCATGAAACGGATGTAAAAATAAAGGTACTCAATGTTGGTGCAGACGATTACTTGACAAAACCGTTTAACAGCGAAGAGCTGATGGCACGTATTGATGCCATTGCCCGCAGGAGCTCAAAAGAGCTTGAAAAAGAACTCTCATGCGGCGATGTGAAGGTTGACCTGATCAACCGGGAGATGACCATCCAGGGCCATGATGTGCCGCTGACCAATAATGAGTTCAACCTGTTAGTTTACTTCATGAAAAATCGTGACAAAGTCATTTCACAGGAAGAGCTTGCACAAAATGTGTGGGATATCCATTTCGACACGCAAACCAACTACATTAACGTGTATATCAGCTATCTGCGCAAGAAAATCAGAGAATATTCCGAATACGAATATATTGAAACTATTCGCAAACGAGGCTTTAAATTCAATTCTCACACCAACAACCAGACTCAAAAAGAAAAGACCGCTTGAAAACGGCCCTGACGTTGAAACGTCAGGCTAATCAGCGGACATCCCTTGCGGGACTGAAAGGGTCAGATGGGGGAATTACGAACAGGTTGTGACGCCTGTAATCCTGTTCAAAATCAGAGATGAAAATCAGGATGGCCCTATTATCAAATTACTACACTCGAGTCTCCCCGAAACGCCGGCTTCGCTGCCCGGCCACTCATTGCCTGGTATCAGACGAGCCCCACCTCCGGTAATATCGATGAAGCGGATGACACTACGACTTACCTTGACTTGCCCTGACGGATGAATGCGGGAATGATTATCTGTATACTTGACGGACAATCATTTACATTAAACCGATAAACCGATACCTGATGAAGGATTTCAAAGCAGGATGTGTGCAGGCCACCCCGTCGTTATTCAACAAAGAGGAAACCGTTAATGGCATGCAGAGGTGGGTTCAAAAGGCTGCCGGGGAAGATGTGAAATTGTTGATCTTCCCGGAAAGCTATGTGCCCGGCTACCCGGCCGGATTGGGTTTTGGAACCGTAGTTGGGAGCCGGACAGAGAAGGGGCGGCAGCAGTTCCGGGAGTTATGGGAAAACAGTGTAGAGGTTCCCGGACCGGAGACCGACCGAATGGGAGAGATGGCGAAAACGCACAAAATGCTCCTTGTGGTCGGGGTTACAGAGCGGGATTCGATCAGCAAAACGCTCTACTGTACACTTCTCTATTTTGGCGCAAATGGACAATTGCTGGGAAAGCACAGAAAATTAAAACCAACAGCAGCAGAGCGCCTGATTTGGGGGGAGGGGGATGGAACTACATTGAGTACATTTGATACGGATCTGGGCGTTATCGGGGGACTGATCTGCTGGGAGAACTACATGCCGCTGGCCAGAATGGCGATGTACAAAAAAGGAATCGAAATTTATGTCGCACCAACGGCTGATGCCAGAGATTCATGGACCAGCACGATGATTCATATTGCACGGGAAGGACGCTGTTACGTGATCGGGTGTAATCAAATCATACGAAAGGAGGATTACCCAAATCATTTGAGACCTGAGCTCGCTGACGATCGCCCGGAGGTGTTAAGCCGCGGGGGAAGTGTGATTGTATCGCCTATGGGAGACCTTTTAGCAGGCCCGCTATACAATGAGGAGGGGTTATTAACGGCTGAATTACAACAAAAAACACTAATTGAAAGTAAAATGGATTTTGACGTCATCGGCCACTACAGCAGGAATGATGTCTTCAACCTTTCAGTAAAAAATCAGCCTGAAATAAAAAAAGCGGATGAGTAATCATTCCTTTCGCAAACATGTTTCCCGGCCTGGAAACGTGTGGGAAATGATTCCCGGTCTAATCTGGTCAATCACCTCTTAAAAATCATCACACAGAAATAATCAGAACTAACAAAAAAAGACCGTATATTGAAGGCTATCAATTTTTTGATTGCTAATAATGTTAGCATCCAGAATCAAAAAAACACCCTAATTATACATGATGCCGCAGGTTACGTGCGGACGAAGACACATTTTTATGACACAAGACATTCGAAATATCGCCATTATCGCTCACGTAGATCACGGAAAAACCACGCTTGTGGACCAAATGCTGCGCCAAAGCGGAACATTCAGAGAGAACGAGCAGGTTACTGAGCGGGTTATGGACTCCGGTGACCTTGAAAAAGAGAAGGGAATAACAATCAGTTCCAAAAACACAACGATCGTCTGGAACGACACTAAAATCAATATCGTGGATACGCCGGGTCACGCCGATTTTGGCGGAGAAGTAGAGCGTATCCTGAAAATGGTAAATGGTGTGATTCTGCTGGTGGATGCTGCCGAAGGTCCGCTGCCGCAAACCAAGTTCGTGCTGCGTAAATCTCTCGATCTCGGGTACCGGCCAATCGTGCTTATTAACAAGATTGACCGGCAGGATGCGCGTCCCGACGCCGTTTTGAACATGATTTTTGATTTGTTCGTGTCACTTGATGCCGCGGATGAACAGCTTGATTTCCCGGTTCTCTATGCTGCCGCAATTGATGGGTATGCCAAGGAGGAGCTTGAAGATGAAAACGTAGATATGGCGCCGCTATTCGATAAAATTGTGGACCACATTCCGCCTCCTGAGCAGGTGATGGATGCCCCTTTTAAAATGCTGGTGAGCAGCGTTGACTGGAACGACTATGTAGGCCGGATCGCAATCGGGCGGGTGGAGCAGGGCACCATTAAAACCAACCAGGAAATTGTGTTGATGGATCGTAAAGGTCAGCAAAAGGCAAAAGGGAAAGCAACGAAGCTCTTTACGTTCAAAGGGCTGAACCGCGAGCCTGTGGACAAGGCGTTTGCCGGCGATATTTTTGCACTGGCGGGATACGAAGCCGTTGAAATCGGAGATACACTTACTGATTCTTCCGACCCGACGCCGCTTGAGTATTACGATATTGACCAGCCGACCATGGCGATGTACTTCCGCGTCAATAATTCACCGTTTGCGGGTCTTGAGGGCGATTATGTGACATCAAACATGATTAAAGATCGTCTCCAGAAAGAGATCCGCACAAATGTATCGATCCGTGTAGAGCAAACCGACAACCCCGATATCTTCCGGGTTGCAGGACGCGGCGAGCTGCAGCTATCGATCTTGATCGAGACCATGCGGCGTGAAGGCTTTGAATTTGCAGTATCGCGCCCCGAAGTGCTCTACCGAGAAGTGGATGGCAAGCTGCACGAACCGTTTGAAGAAGTTGTGGTAGATGTAAGCACAGATTATAGCAACAGAGTGATCGACAATCTCCAGAAACGAAAAGGGATCATGACCTCCATGGTGCAGGAAGGAGAAAATAACAGGATCGAATTTAAGGTGCCCTCGAGAGGGTTGATTGGATTCCGCGGCGAAATGTTGACCGAAACACGCGGCACCGGAATTATGCACCAGCAGTTTGATGAATATGGCCCGTTTGCCGGAGACATTCCCGGACGTACCCGCGGGGCGCTGATATCGCTCGAGAAGGGTGATGTAACCCCCTACGCCCTGGAAGGGTTGCAGGACCGCGGACAGTTTATTGTGCAGCCGGGTGATCCCGTATATGCCGGCCAGGTAGTTGGAATCAACAACCGCGCGGATGATCTGGTGATTAATGTAGTGAAGAAGAAAAACCTTACGAATCACAGGGCCACTCAAACGTCGGATTCGGTTAAAATCTCACAGGCCAAAAAGATGAGCCTGGAGCAGTGCATCGAGTTTATCGACAATGATGAACTCCTGGAGGTCACACCAAAGAGCCTGAGGATACGGAAGACCTACTTAGACCATAACGAGAGAAAACGGGCGGAAAAAACGAAGGAGTTCGCGTAACTTTTTCTGATCTTCTGAGGCTGTCAAAAAAGGGTGTTCAATAAAGAACATTACAATCAAACAGTCATATCACGCCACGGCGTGGTATCTCCTGTCCATATCAACGATTGGAGATCCCGTATCCCCAGTAACTGATCCCCTCGGGAACATAAGGGATGACACCCTTTTTGGACAGCCCGGAATTCCAAAAGGGCATTTTTGTATGGCAATTTATCCAAACAAACCGGCAATCGCCCCGCCGTCGTGACTAATGGTCTGCCCGGTAATATATCCGCTGTGAGGGGAGAGGAGCCAGGCAGCAAGGGAGGCGATCTCTTCGGCTGTGCCCATTCTCCTTACCGGTATACCGGCTTCCATCTGTTCCCGAGCCTCATCGTAGGAGATCCCCTCTTGGCCGCTGTTGTTTTTGATGACCCGCTCGATGGCAGGCGTATCATGTGCGCCGGGTGCCAGCACATTGACGGTTACACCGCCGGGTGCTACTTCGGCAGAAAGAGTTTTCGCAAAACCCACAACACCGGCACGGAACGCGTTGCTCAACGTTAATGCGGGCAGGGGCTGTTTTACCGATTTACTCTCCACAAACAGCATCCGCCCATACTCTTTTTCAACAAGCCGCGGGGCCAGCCGAAGGGCAAGATCTACTTTCCAGCGCATCACCAGCTGCCAGGCGGCGTCCCAGTCGTTCATATCGGTTTGAAGCGGGGTTCCGGTCGGCGGACCTCCGGCGTTCAACACAATTCCGTGAAATTCCTCTTTGCCGGCAGCCGTCTCAATTTTATCGAGCGTATCGCTGTATAGTAAACTTCCCTCGATGATCTCCGTTTGATCTGCAAAATGATTGAACGTATCGCGGAGTTTATCTCCCCGCCGGGCCACAACCACAACATGTGCCCCTTCAATTAAAAGCTGTTTGGCAATCGCCAGACCGAAACCGCTGCTGGCTCCGCAGACGATAAATCGCTGATCTGTTAGTTCTAAGTCCATATAGCTGTTTTATTTAATCTGTTGATAGTATACTATTGCGCAAGGCATCTTACAGTGGTAAGTTGTCGAAAGAAAGTCATAGGATGAGTCATTCAGGTATTGTTTGTTGATTCAACATACTCGATTTTTCGAGAAACTCAACCGTTGACTTTACACGAATAAAAAAGATGGTTCTACGGGAATCCTTGTGGGTAGAAAATAAACTCAAGCCCCATTAAACTTTTTCTTGTTCATTTTGTCTTGTCCCAAGGACTCCTTCGGAGAAACA
>JAAAOB010000032.1 GCA_009909035.1 Bacteroidota bacterium | reverse complement strand
TTACGCCGCCAGTTCGAAAACGTCGCTACGCTCAGTCCCCGCTCACGGCAAAATGCCTGCTGCGTTAAACTCGAACGCTTAAACGCCTTCAGGTGTTCTTCAATCTCTTCACGGCTGCGCCGCTTTTGCTTCACTTTACTGGTTTCGTATTCCATGCCCGACAGAATAGAGCAAAGGTCCGGTGGCGTTAAGATGCGGAAAAAGAACGCTTACGCCATTCCTGCAGCGCGCGGGTCCGCTCCAGGTCGCCGCCTTTGAAGGTCAGGACCGTCCAGGTGGCATCGGCAGGTTCGTGGGCCTGACGGAAAAGCTGGACCTCCACGCTCTCGCGGCTGCGCCGGATTTCCACATCCTTTTTCGGGGCAAGCGGGCGGGAGTGCGGGAGGGCAGATCGCCTTACAAAGATCCATCCCTCCCGGGAAACCTGATCCTGCAGAATGAAGAGATTTCCCTCCAGTTGAAAGTATCGACTGGCCCGGTGGAGTAACCACTCCCGTTTATGAACCAGTTCGCCAAATTGGCTCAGAGTGCTCAGGACACGGTCGGAATGTCAAAAGGTGCCCGGCAAGGTTGCTTACCCAAAAATTGATTCGCAGTGGCGACTGCATCTCCGGCACCGACGAAGCGCCTGAGCTTACCATCAAAATTTAATCCCGAGCCGAGGATCCATGGTTCTTCGGAAAGGTTAAATCCGAGGCGTTCCACCTGAGCCTGATAGCGATCAAAGGCATCACTCAGCCACGGGTTGTCTTGAATCTCAGCCCGTATTTGATCCGGTGTCGCCCGCGCACCCTGGCGATGAGCAATATTGCTCAAAAGCGGAAGCTTGCAGGATTCAAATCCACGCTCCATCTCAGCCGTCAAACGAGTTTCTTTTCTGGAAATCACCGCATCGATAAAATCCTGTCGATGCGATTTACGAGCCCGGAAATCGCGGATAACATTACCTGCTTTATCAAAGACACGACCCTGTCCAAAGCCCATGAAGTGGCCATCCTGACACATGATGATGATGCCCTGGCGCGTCCCTTTAAACGCAGGACCTGCCTTCCGTCCAGGCGATACCGGATGGTTATTGACTTCGAGTATCACAGGCACGCCCGCCAGCTTGTAGCCAGCGAGCTGCATATTCGGGGTATCACCGGCGTCGCTCCAGGCAAAACGTTGCCCGATGCTAAGGATTTCACCGTCCGCCATCGGATCGCCGAGAATCTTGCGAACCAGGTCAATGATGTGAGAGCCCAGATTTGCTAAGTCCCCATTGCCTGTATTCCAGTCCCAATGCCAGTCGTAGTGTAACCGATCCCGATAGATTGGTTGCTCTTGTGCAGGCCCCAGCCAAAGATCGTAGTCGACCGTGTCAGGCGGCTGGAGAGGCTCGGAGCGCCTACCAATAGGATACCGCATGTTATACCAAACGCCATGAATGGCCTGGATTTCTCCGATGTGCCCCTCTCGAAGCCAATCCCTCAACTCGACCAGCGAATCCAGCGAACTGTTTTGCAAGCCGACTTGGACGATCCGCTTGTACTGCCTTGCGGCCTTTACCATCTGCTCACCCTCCCAGACAGTGTGCGAGGCTGGCTTTTCCACGTAAACGTCCTTGCCCGCCTGGCAGGCCCAAATCGTTTGCAAGGCATGCCAATGATTGGGCGTGGCTAGAACAACCGCGTCAATATCTTTTCGCTCCAGAAGCCGCCGGTAATCGCTTTCCAGCGTGACCTGATCATCGAGGAACTCTGCGGAGTCGGTTGCCGCCTTTTGCAAACGTTCGCTATCTACATCACAGAGTGCCACCACACGCGAGTTCGACGTTTTGGCAAATTGTCGGATATGCTGACTGGCCCCCCACCAGCCCATGCCAACAATCGCCACGCGCACGGTCTCATTGGCACCGATCACGCGTTTCGCCGAGAGTGCGGACGCGCCCAGCAGAAATGCGCTCTGGTGGATAAAAGTCCGTCGGGTGATCACGCCAGAAAGAGGAGTCTTATTTTTCATGAATGAGCAGTTCGATTTGGGGTGGATTGGCGTATTGCTGCCAAAGAGACTCAGCCTCTGCGGGACTGAGGGTTTGGTCATAAACAAACACCCGATAGCGAAACGTTCTTTTCACAGCCGTCTCTAGTGTTGCGCTTGTCTCCCGTATTGGCGTGAAATGAATGTAGCCCCCTTGGCCCGGGCCATCGTGCCGCATGCGGACCGACTCCGGATGACGGAAATTTTCCGGGTGGCTCATGACCAGAAAGCCCGCAGCACGCCCATCACGCGCACCCTCCACCCGAAACCATCGGGCGTGAGCGGCATCGACAGCTGGCCCCGTCAGGACACCTTGCTTGGAATCTTCAACAGCCGCCGCTAAGTGACGCGTCTCTATCCAGTCCGAAGGATAGCGCCAGGCCAAGGTGCCGCCGTAGGTGTGCTTCAATAACTCCAGCGGCGAATCGGCCACCCATGTTTGCTCGACTACATAATCAAAGAGCACGCCGCCCGGCCCCGGATAGCCCATAACTTCGAGGATCTCCTCCATCACTCGCTCGCGCCCATCCGGCAAGTCGAGCGCCCAGACATGCGCCGTCTTGAACCCGGCCATGACAGGCCCCGAGGTGACCTGCCAGATCCAGTTTCGAAAGGAAATCGACTCGGTTGCGTCCGCTTCTTTTAAGTTCCAAAAATCGAAGCGTTGATCTTTGTAACGGGTTTTGACCCAAGCACCCCAGAGCCCGAGATGATGGCTCAAGCTCTCGGGGAAGATTTCGGTCAACTCCTGCCCCGACGGGGACCAAACAGGATGGATGTTGCCTGAGCGTAGTCTCGCGGCTGGCGGCTTTCCGGATTCCTCCCACGGTTTTCCCGGGAACGGTCGGTAATTGTAGCGCAAAAGTGGTTGGCCGGAGGCCTGGAGTATCACACCGTTACCATCATCTTCCAGAGTCATCTTCGCGGCTTTTAGCGGCTGGTTTTGGCTCAAATAAAACGTCTGGCTTTCGCCAGTCGGAATCGATGCTTTCAGGTAGCCGAGGAAAATACCTTCTTCTTCCGGATGCGGCTGAAAGTGCAGAGCGGTCCCAGTCAGTGAATTTACGAAGACCGGTGCTTTGGGTAGGTCCTCAAAATCATTTAGGTTTACCTGGATCACGGATCCACCCTGGTCAACATCGCTGGCATGGATCAGGAGGCGCAAGTCATCGCTCTGAGAGGCACTGCCCACCTGACTAAGAACGCAGAGAATCGTGTATAAAGTCGTCCTCAGTCTTCGAAAGCGCCCGAAAAGGCACAGGCTGGATCGAAACGACGGATCAGACGAAAATGGCACGGAATAGAGAGGCTGAGGGGTTGGAGAGGCTGAGGGGTTGAACTCTCAACCCCGTTGCGAACCCGGCGGCTAACGCCGCCGAAGAGCGAATTCCTATCCGTCATCTGCCGTATATTAAAACACATTACTTCTTTTTTAAAACGATGGCGAATCCACCTCCCTTTTTCATTGTAATCCGGATGTTTTCGTTTGAGGAGACCTCTATCTTTTCATATGCGTAATCCTCCGCCATTCGGTTGGCATTTATTCCATCCTTAATAATCTCTGCTGTATAGTTGCCTTGAGTAAATTCAGAGAGATTAATACTGATTTCTCTTTCGGTCCAGTTAGTGAGACCTCCAATATACCAGTCGTTTCCCTTTTTACGGGCGACGACAACATACTCACCCAGTTTTCCATCCAGAGGTACGGTTTGGTCCCAGGTAGTCGGAATTCCTGAAAGGAAATTTAGAACATCCGGATATTTTTCATATTGCGTGGGAGCATCGCATAACATTTGCAAGGGAGCATAATAAACAATAAACATGCCTATCTGATGGGCTCTGGTTCCTTGGCTCATCGGGTTTTCGAAACGGCTGCAGAAATCTCCCTCAACAGCATTTTCCATCGCCCCGGGGGTGTAATCCAATGGTCCTGCTACCATACGGGTGTAGGCAATATCCACATTATGTCCGGGTGTAGGAACCGTTTCCGAAAATTTATTGTATTCATTACCCCGAACCGCCTCATAATTAATGATGTTGGGAAATGCACGGCTTAAACCAGTCGGTTTGCTACATCCATGATAAACAACCAGTAAATGATATTTGGCAGCCTCTTTTGCAAAGTTCTCGTAAAATTCAATTGCCAGCTGATCGTCTCTTTCGATGAAATCGACCTTAACACCGGCAATTCCCCATTTCTGAAATTGCTCAAAAACTTCTGCTTTTTGCCTGTCGATGGCATGCCATACAGCCCATAAAATAAGCTTTACATTTTTCTCTTTGGCATAGGCGGTAAGTCGTTCCATATCAATGCTGGAACTTGGCAGCATCAAATCAAACTGATCCGACCAACCTTCGTCAAGAATGACGTAAGGGATATTGTTGGCAGATGCAAAATCAATGAAATACTCGTAGGTTTCATTATTTATACCGGCCTCAAAATCGACTCCCTGTAGGTTTAGTGCGTTCCACCAGTCCCAGGCTACCTTCCCAGGTTTAATCCAGCTAGTTTGTATTTGTTCAGGTCTGGCCAGTTTGTAAACCATATCTGAGTTCAGCAGTTCAATATCAGTGCGGGCAATGACCATAGCCCTCCATGGGAATTGACGGTTACCCGTTGTTTTTGCAATAAAATCAGCTCTATCCTTTACAATGACGTTGAAAAATCTGCTGCCACCCACCTCAGTTTTAGATGGGTATCGTGGAAAGTTCGCGCTAATCTGGCTCCACTGATGATTAGTCCTTTTCGCAAGATACATTCCGGGGTATTCATACACGTCCGATTCCACAATCGCCAGATTTATATCTCCTGTATCCATAATGGAAGGAAGGGTAATCAACTCCCCAAATGCCACCTCTGTAATTTTTTGACGGGTATACAACCTTTCATACGGGTTCTCATACGACTCTACGCTATGGTTTACCATTTCAAAATCATCCATAAAGTGATATTCCGATTTTTCATCGTAAACGATAAGTTCCCCTTTCAGATGTGTGATAAACCTGTATGCAATGCCATCATTATATGCCCTGAAAACTAATGAAAATCCTTTATCGAACGTAAGAGTTAGCTGGTTGTAGAAGTTTTCTACTTCGTTGCGAATGCCCCACACTGTTTTTATCGATTCATTGACTGTATTGGTTTCCGATTTTATAACGATAGGATTATCTCCCAAGGTTCCCTGGCTTGTTGTCATAGAAACAGGCGAGTACCAGACTATATCGTTTCCGTCGACTGAAACACTGTAGTATATCAGATCTGTTGTCTTCACCCTTACCTGGATGCTACCATCCGGAGAGTTCAGTGAATAGGGATCGGATGAGCCGTCAGCAGGTAAAGTAAAGAAACTGCTTAACAAGAAGGTAAGCATTAACGCGTTACGTAGGAGCAATTTTTTCTTCTTCATATAAAAGATATGAGTAGTTGTTATTGTTTATGAATGAAACTAATTATAGGTGCGTCTACAGGTCCTTCCCCGTAACGGACAATACTAACAATATCATTGAACCCTCATCCCCGCTGCGACCCCGGCGGCTAACACCCCCGGAAAAGCAAATTCCTATCAGCGCCCCTCCCGGTCGCGACCGGGGAAAGACAGAGATGAAACTTGCTTGATCAAGAAGCAGTTTCATAAGAGTAAATCGATGATTCGAGTTCAGGAATGTGAGTTTAAAATCCGACTAGCCAAAAAAAAGTCCGGAACCCGTCGAAGGAGTTCCGGACGTGAAAGAGAAAGGTCGGCCTACATTCTGTGGCGTCGTCTGTTCACCACTACTGAGAGACCGAGCAGTCCAGCAAGCAATCCGTAGAACGAAGGCTCTGGAATAGCCACAAGTTGAATACTATTCAGCGGCTGGAATCCATTTCCAATCTCCCATGTAAATTCTAGATTCCCGGACCCGTCGGCCTGAACATTTTCAAATTTCACAAAATTTGTGCCTTCAATATAGCTGCTCGCCCCCGGCGTCGTACCAGTGGCCGTAAGCGTATCCGAACCGATGGTAAATGTACCGCCCTGTCCGGAGGTGTCGCCCTGGGCGGCAATATAGAGATCGTAAGAAAGGGTGCTATCAAGACCGGTGAAAGTAAAATCGGGAGCGACAGTCGTATTAGTGTCAGTGTAAATGTACCCCTTCAACGCATCGAGAGAAGTCTGACCATTGGACCAACTGCTTCTGACGCTAGTAGCCGAGGTTAGTTCAACCGAAGTAGTGTCTCCGGAAGAATTCACTAAAGGCCCCGTGTTAACCACACTCTCGAATGGTGACTCATAGTTATTCCATTCAGACCCCGTGTAAGTTGAAAAGGGTCCTTTGCCACTTCCCGTGACAGTCGCACCAGGTGAACTACCGTTGGTTGATGCAAACATATTGATATTGATCGTCTCGGCACTGACCGGAGTGAGCGCTATCGACAAGAGAAACGTAGCGGGTATTACATTTTTAAGGAGTTTCATAATTGTGTAGGTTATTTTTGTGGGTTATTGTAGATCGTCGTTCATACTTCTATGCCCGACATTCTGGAAGTTGAAGCTGATGTAAGGGTTTGGCAAGCATTTTTTCAAAAAAATTAGCGAAACTTCCTCTGAGTCGGACGAACCCGTCCGCCGCCGGCGCGCGCTCGAGCACTTCGCAAGCCGCGCCTGCATGGATATCGAGAATCTCGGTAGCGCGAGGGCGAGACGCCCCGTCGCAGTCCCGCAATACCGACGACGGCAAACAAAGCGGACAAAGTACCAAATCGGTCCTTGGCAAAAAATGTCAATTTTCCTTTTTTCAACATCCTACTTATCGGGCTAGAAATTCCGGTCCTCGGTTGCCGACCGAGCGATCCCGCCGCTCCACGATCATCCCACAAGACAAATCCTATGGAATTCACCCAGCTCCCCAAGCTCCCCAAGCTCCTTGCAGTCGGCCTCGCCGCAATCGCAACCACCTTCGCTCAAGCCCAGGAAATCACTTGGCGCCCCCTCTACGAGCCGGGCTCCGGCGGCCGGATCGCCGGTCTCGGCGTCAGCCCCCACGATTCGAATCATGGCTCTGGAATAGCCACAAGTTGAATACTATTCAGCGCCTGGGTTGTTGTTCCAGCCTCCCATGTAAATTCTAGATTCCCGGACCCGTCGGCCTGAACATTTTCAAATTTCACAAAATTTGTGTTTTCAATATATCTG
>JAAAOB010000091.1 GCA_009909035.1 Bacteroidota bacterium | reverse complement strand
ATTGTTTTTAAAGCAACATCCAGAGATCCGGAGCGACCAAGCCTGGAATTTGCAGACCCAAAGAAAAGTGGAGGACTCTTCCTGGATATGGGAATTCATGATTTCGATCTGGCCCGATGGTTTATGGGGGAGGTCTCCGAAGTGTACAGCATCGGAAACCGGTTGAAATATCCCGAGATGGAATCGATTAATGAGATTGATAACGCGATTTCAAATCTTACGTTTGAATCTGGTACACTTGGGGCAGTGGATATGAGTCGTAGCGGCATTTATGGTTACGATATTAAAACCGAAATTCTTGGGACTGAAGGTACAATACAGATTGGGTATCTTAGAGAAACTCCCATTTATGTGATGAAGAAAAATGCCATCACACATGATACAGTGCCCTTTTTTATGGAACGGTTTGAGAAATCTTACATCACCCAATTAAAAGATTTTGTTGAAAAGGCAGTGGCAGAAAAAGAGCCGTCAATTACTATTCAGGATGGGGAACGCGCACTGTTAGTAGGACATGCAGCAAGAGCCTCCTTTGAAGAAAAGCAGCCGGTAATCATTAATAACAAAGAAATGGTATTCGAATCAAAATTTGAAATCAAAGAAAAATTGGTGAATTGAGTATGAGCGAGAAGAACGTATTATTTAAAAATACAGCTGATCAGTTGGGCAGGAACTGGATCATTACCCCGGAAAATTCTGATTTAGATTCTTTAGGTTATGCGAGAATTGTATTGAATGATGAAGAACCGGAAGTTGAGTATAGTAACCCTGATTTCGAGTCGGCACTAATCTGTCTGGCCGGGGAAGGAGAAGTGACACTGAATGGTGATTCATATTCTATGAAACCCTATGATACGCTGTTTGTCCCGCCTGGCAATGAAGGGCGTATCCAAAAAACGGGTGATAATTTTGATTTGGTGGAATGCACGGCTCCATCTGATGAGGTTGGTTCTGCCGTTTTTGTTCCATTCGATGAGCTCAATGAGGATCCAGAGTTAACCCAGGATCTTGGATTTGATGGCTGCCATCGGAGGATCCACCGGCTGATTGACGAAAATGTACCGGCCCAGCGCCTTTTATGTGGGCTGATTTTCAGCAAGGATGGAAACTGGACCAGTTGGGCCCCGCACGAGCATGCGGCCACCAAGGAAGAGATATACCTCTACTTCGAAATGCCCCCGCCATCCTTCGGGATTCAGCTGGTTTATGAGGATATCGAGGCCCCGGAGTATCTCGGCCCGGTGTACAACAACGATGCGGTGGTTATCAAAAAAGGGTACCACCCCAATGTAGCCATTCCCGGGTATCCCATTAATTTTGTATGGATCATGGCGACCCTGGACCCCTCGATGGAGCGATCCTGGAGCGATGTAAACACCCAACCTGAATTTGTAGACGAATGAGCGACAAGCCATCTTATGATCTTCTGTGTATGGGCCGCAGCTGCATTGATCTGTACTCCAACGACATTGGTGCGCCGTTCGAGGAGATTACCGGGTTTTCGGCCTTTGTGGGCGGCTGCCCAACCAACATCAGTACGGCAGCACGCCGGCTGGGCGTGAAATCTTCGCTGTTTACCGGGGTGGGAGAAGATCCGGTGGGCGATTTTATCCTGCACTTTCTCGACAATGAAGGTATTGACCGGCGGTATACGGTTCGCAAACCGGGCAAGGCACTGCTGATCAGCGGGACGGGGCTGAGCTTGGATCCCTCCCGAAGCGCAACGGCGTATGCAGCGGAAGTGGCTTCCGAAAACGGTGTGGCGGTATTCCTGGATGTGGATTTTCGGGCCGACCAGTGGCCGGACGTACAAACCTTTGGGGCAGCGGTGCGCTCAGTTTTACCTTCTGTTGATTATGTTATAGGGACAGATACTGAGATTAAAGCAGCGGCCTATAAAGGCTCCGGAAAGGCTGAAATTGAACACTCCCAAGTGAACGAATCCACCGTAGAGGCGGACCTCTTGGAAAGCATTCACACTCTATTGGGCAAAGGCCCGAAACGACTTTTTCAAAAATCAGGAACCGATGGATGTTTTATATTTGAACAGGGTGGAGGAGAGAAAATCCATGTTCCGGGCTTTCCGGTTGAGGTGGTGAACACCCTCGGAGCGGGAGACGGGTTTGCAGGGGGGTTGATGTATGGATTTTTAAATGGCTGGGAGTGGTACAAGGCAGCTCGGTTTGCCAATGCATGCGGGGCGTATCTGGTAACCCAGCACGGGTGTGCCAATTTTATGCCCACTCAAGACGACATTCAAACTTTTCTAAACAATCATGGTGGACTATGAGTTCTTTCCAGAAGGATATGATAATTTCTAAAAATCTGTATGAGCAGATTACTAATAGAAGGCTGATCAACCCTAGATATTCTCTTGAAGTTGCTGAGAAGCGAAAAAGAAGAGAGGGGTTTGTAGGAACAAGATCGATCAATATTGTGGCGGCCGATCACCCGGCCCGGGGAAGCCTGAAAGCAGGGAATGATGCTCTGGCGATGGCCGACCGGCACGACCTGCTGGCGCGGCTGATGCAAATTCTGCAGTCCGAGTGGGTGGACGGAGTCCTGGGCTCGATGGATATTGATATTTTGGAGGAGCTGCTGATCCTGCACGGACTGAAAAGCGAGGCAGGTGAAGGATTTCTGGATAACAAACTGCTGATTGCCAGTTTAAACCGCGGCGGGCTGCCCGGGTCGGACTGGGAGCTTGATGATCCAATTACAGGCCCAGATGCATCCAGTTGTGTTAAATACGGGCTGGATGCGGTAAAGATGTTGCTTCGTGTCCATATGAGTGATAAAAACTCCCTGAAAACCATCCGGTATTGTGCCGATGGGATCCGGGATATGAACACGATCGATCGACCGATCTTTATTGAACCACTGCCGGTTGTACCGACAGAAAAAGGATATAAAGTGGATGCCGACCCGGATAAGTTAATTCAATTGATCAGCGTCTCCTCTGCTTTGGGGGACAGCAGCCGAAATGTCTGGCTGAAAATTCCCTTTACCGACCAGTTTGACAGGGTGGTGGCCTCCACCACGCTTCCTACGGTGATTTTGGGAGGAGGTGCCAGCCACTCCAAACAGGAGTTTTTGGACAATATTCGCCGGGCAATGGATACCGGGCGGCAGGTTCGCGGGACAATGATTGGCCGCAATATGCTGTACCCGAAAGATTCGGGGCCTCTGCCTCTGGAGATGGCTGAATCGATCGGCAAAGTGGTACACCACAAGGATGTTTCTGCATAATAATACCAAATCAAAGAGATCCATAGAATGAGTAAAACAATCAAACTTACGACCGCCCAAGCGCTGATCCAGTTCTTACATCAGCAGTATGTACAAAGCGATGGGGTTGAACACCCATTCATTAAAGGGGTGTGGGGGATTTTTGGCCACGGCAATGTGGCCGGGATTGCCCAGGCTCTGCATCAGTATCCGGAGATGCCCTACTATCTGTGCCGCAACGAGCAGGCGATGACCCATACCAGTATTGCCTACGCCAAAGCAAAGAACCGTATGCAGGCCTTTGCCTGTGCCTCCTCGATAGGACCGGGAGCAACGAATATGGTGACCGGGGCCGCCACGGCGACGATCAACCGAATACCATTGCTGCTGCTTCCCAGTGATTATTTTGCCCGCAGAAATGTGGGACCCGTTCTGCAACAGCTGGAACATCCAATGAGCCAGGATATCTCGGTCAATAACGCCTTTCAGTCGGTCTCAAAGTACTGGGACCGCATCAATCGCCCTGACCAGCTTCCCTGGTCGATGCTGGAAGCAATGCGTGTATTAACATCACCCGCAGAGACTGGTGCGGTGACACTTTGCCTGCCACAGGATGTGCAGACCGAAGCCCACGAGTTTAACACTGATCTTTTTGAAAAGCGGGTGTGGCGTATTCCGAGAAACCGTCCGGATGACGGAGCGTTTAGTGAGGCGGTTTCGCTGATCCGGCGAGCAGAGAAGCCGTTTATTGTTGCCGGCGGCGGGGTATTGTACAGTGAAGCGAGCGAGGCCCTCAAGAGCTTTGTCGATCGGACGGGTATCCCGGTGGGAGAAACCCAGGCGGGCAAAAGCAGCCTGCCGTTCGATCACCCGCTCAACCTGGGCTCGGTGGGAGCGACGGGGAGCCTGCCCTCCAACCGGACGGCCGGTGAGGCGGATGTGGTAATTCTTATCGGCACGCGGCTGAGTGATTTCACGACCTCCTCGAAGAGCCAGTTTCAACACCCGGATGTCAAATTTGTTAGCATCAACGTCAATGCGATGGATGCGCATAAGCTGTCGGCTCGGCTTTGTCATTAATAGGTGATGCAAAAGTAACTCTGAGTATGTTGGATGAGGCCCTGGACGCCTATGAAACCAGCGATTCGTACCAGTCAACGATTACCGAACGGAAACAGCAGTGGAACGATGAACTTCACCGGGTGACGCACCTGGAAACGGACGATCAGCTGCAGCAGCCTAATGTAATTGGTATAGTAAATGAAACGGCCGGTGAGGATTCGGTGGTGATCTGTGCGGCGGGAAGCCTGCCGGGCGACCTGCATAAACTCTGGAAGGCCTTCCAGCCGGGTGGCTACCACCTGGAGTACGGGTATTCCACAATGGGCTATGAGATTGCCGGGGGGCTTGGCGTGAAGATGGCCAAGCCGGACAAGCGGGTGGTGGTGATGGTGGGCGACGGCTCATACCAGATGCTCTCCTCGGAGTTGATTACGGCCATCCAGGAAGGAATTAAGATGACCGTGGTGCTGCTGGATAATCGCGGGTATGGTAGTATCGGCTCGCTCTCCGAGTCGGTGTCGGTAGGCTCGCAGGCCTTTGGCACCAACTACCGGTACCGCGATGAGGAGTCCAGCCAGCTGGAGGGGCCGACCCTGCCGATGGACTTTGTGAAGAATGCGCAGAGTTACGGGGTAGGGGTTCACACCGCAAATACATATCAAGAGCTTGAGAAAGCGCTGCAGGTCTCTTTCAAGGCGGACAAAACGCAGGTGATTGTTGTGAATGTGGATAAGGAACAGAAAGTACCCGGATATGAAGGCTGGTGGGATGTGCCGGTGGCCGAAGTGGCGCAAACCGAATCTGCACAAAAAGCCCGAAAGCAGTACGAAGAGGCCCGAAAACGACAACGGGATTACTTTAAACAATCGAAATAGTTAAAAATGTTGAAAGTTTTAAATGTTATAAAAAAAAATCAGAAGTGCGCCTAACCACTTCTGATCTATATTCCCCACCGTAGCTTGGGGATGTACCATAAAGCGGGTTGTTGCGTGAAAGCAGCAACCCGAATTTAATTTAATGATAACATACCAATTAACATGACTTATCATAATTATTCAATCTTAGTATTGAATTTTTTTTAAGAATCATTGTAAAATAAAAGCTTTTCATTCACTTTCGGCCTAAGCAAATACCAATACAAATACACAATAATAATCAATAGAAATGACTGTGTACAATAACCAATCAATAATTCTACACATCTTGATAATCGCCGTCACAGTATTGGGAATCAGCCAAAAAAAATCAATAAACCAATTAAGTGGTAATGAAAAAAGCACTGTAACCGAGATTAAGATTGAAGGTGTAGCATTACCAGAGGATGCGCTTACCTACCGTTTGGAACCTTTTTATGTTCCGCAGGGAGTAGGGGCAATAGAAGTAAGTTTTCAATATGATGGAAAGAATGATTATTCAGAGATGGAAATAGGGCTTTATGATCCCGAAAGATTTCGAGGGACAAGTCGGTTTTCAAAAGAGTCATTCTATTTAAGTTCGATTCGGGCAACAGCATCATATTTTCCGGGGCCAATTATAAGCGGTGAATGGAATATTTCCCTGGGATTTCCAACAATCAATAAAAAAGCTGAATATGAGGTAAAAATTCGCTTGATACCCAAAGATCATATAGAGTTTACAGGGCCTTCAGAAACTACATTTAAAGAAAGTGAACAATGGTATCGGGGCGATTTTCATACACACACAGGCCACAGCGATGCTTTTGGCTGTGAGGATTTAGAAGGTAACCGTGGACCCTGTCAAGTCTACCAAATCGTGGAGTCAGCTAAAAAAAATGGACTCGATTTTGTATCAATAACGGATCATAACACGGTAAGTCATCATCAAGATATGACAGTAATACAGCCCTTATTCAAAGACTTGCTGTTAATAAGAGGACAAGAAGTTACTACTTTTTTTGGTCATTCAAATGTTTATGGGACCAGCATACCTTTGGATTTTAGAGTAGGATTTAATGGTCATACTTTTGAAAATATTCAAGAAAAGGCTGAAGAAGTAGGTGCTTTATTGTCTATCAATCATCCGGGACGAGAAACGGGAGCAAACTGTACCGGTTGTGGGTGGAGTGCTGAAACTACTGATTACAATACACTTGAAGTTGTTGAAATTGTAAATGGTACAAATGTTGAGAATGAAATTGCAGGAATTCCCTTTTGGCATCGTTTATTAAATAGAGGTTATAAAATTACAGGTATTGGGGGAAGCGATGTTCATTCGGCCGGGTTCGGTGATTCTCAACCCGGAACCCCGACTACGATGGTTTTTGCAAAAGAGCTGTCCGAAAAGGCAATTTTAGATGCCGTGAGAAAAGGCAAAGTTTACCTTAAAACCATGAGCCCGGATGGGCCGGATATTTCCTTTCAAATCGTTTCCGAAGACAAATCTTGGTCGATGGGAGAAACCATTGATTTAAACTCAATTAAAAGTAATTCTCTTGAGATAGTGATAGAATATTCACATTCCGAAAAACAGCAACTGGAACTCATTTTCAACGGTGAACCTTTCAATCCAGAAATTAAGCAATACAATGAAAGTGATCATACCTATAGATTGATTGGTGAGATTTCGAATCCGGTAAAGGGATGGTTGCGTTTTAATTTGCGTGATAATAATGGCAGAATTACAGTAGTCTCTAATCCTGTCTATTTAGAATAAACGCTTTTGCCTTGGGTATTAAGTTTATCTTTTCTTAGAAGAGCAGTTAATTTTAACGATAATCTTAGGAGTTCATTTATTACACTATAACAATTGGAAAAGTGATTCTAAATCCAGTTCTAATTCACTTATTTTAATACATTTATCCATTAACGATTTTGTCAGTTATTATTTAAAAAAAGCTGTGAACCCATTCTAATTAATCATTTTATACGATTGAAAATTTACATATTTGAGAAAATATGTTGCTTTTTCGGGGCTTTTTTTTTAAATACTTATGAAAACGTTTTC